>DAOVMU010000146.1 GCA_030630585.1 Candidatus Bathyarchaeota archaeon
AGCCACAGGTGTAGGCGGCGTAATCCGTGACGTTTTAGGCGTTTGGGCAGATCCTATTGCTTGCACTGATGTTTTAGGCTTCGGTCCCCTAGATTATGATTATAAAAAACTTCCACTAGGCATAAAACATCCGAAATACGTTTACATGGGTGTCGTGGCTGGTATTGGAAGCTATGGCAACAACATGGGAATTCCAACAGTGAATGGAGCCATATACTTCGATGAAAGCTATGTTGGAAACGTTGTTGTCTATTGCGGATGTATAGGATTGCTTCCATTGAAAAAGTTCAAGAGAACCGCGAAACAAGGCGATATAATAGTGTTGGCTGGAGGTAAGACGGGCAGAGATGGCATTCACGGCGTAACGTTTGCGTCTGCCGAGTTGACAAAAAAATCTGAGGAGATTTCCAGACCAGCAGTGCAAATTGCGAATCCAATTGAGGAAGAAAAGCTGAAAAGGGCGATAATTGGGATTCGGGATTTGGAGCTTGCTTCAGCAATAACGGATCTTGGAGGAGGCGGCTTATCTTCAGCACTGGGGGAAATGGCGAAAAGGTTTGGCTGCGGTGCCGTGGTTGAGCTTGAGAAGGTTTCTTTGAAGTATTCGGGTTTGGCTCCTTGGGAGATTTATGTGTCTGAATCTCAAGAGAGAATGCTGTTGGTTGTTCCTCCTGAGAATCTTGAACATGTTCTTGATGTTTTTGAGAAGGAAGACGTTGAAGCCGTGGCTGTTGGAAAATTCACGGACGATCAGGTTTTACGAATCCGTTTTAGAGGCGAAAAAGTTGCAGAACTGGAGATTCCGTTCCTTTTTGAACCGCCGAAAGCCGTGAAAATTGCTGAATACAAATCAACAAACATTGAAGATCCAATATTTCCAGAATCGGAAAATCTAACCGAAACACTCTTACAGCTCTTATCCTCACCAAACATCGCAAGTAAGGAAAGCGTGATACGGACATATGACCATGAGGTGAAAGGAAACACCGTGCTCAAGCCGTTACATGGCGAACATGGAGGTCCGAACGATGCAGCTGTAATAAAGCCTTTGGAACATTCTTGGAAGGGCATAGTAGTCTCAAGCGGAATGAACCCGAACTACGGAAGAATTAATGCTTATTGGATGGCTGCTTCAGTAATAGACGAAGCGATACGAAACAACGTGGCTGTTGGCGGTAGAAGAATAGCCTTGCTCGACAACTTTACGTGGGGAAACCCTGAAAAACCAGAAAGACTGGGCAGTCTTGTAAAGGCTTGTGAAGCATGCTACGATTTCGCCACAGCCTTTGGGACGCCTTTTATCTCCGGAAAAGATAGCCTATACAATGAATCCCCGCTTGGTCCTATCACACCCACTCTGTTAATTACAGCCTTAGGCATAATCCCCGACATTCGTTCAGTAGTTTCAATAGATGTTAAGGCCGCAAACAACTTAATCTATATGGTTGGACAAACTTTTGAAGAACTAGGGGGCTCAGAATACTACAGGCTGAAAGGTTTTCTAGGAAAAACCGTGCCTAAAGTGCGACCTGACCAAGCTGGAAAAACGTTCGAGACCATCACTGAAGCAATTGATCTAGGCTTGGTTAAGGCATGCCATGATTTGTCTGAGGGGGGCTTAGCCGTAGCTGCTGCAGAGATGGCTTTTGCTGGTGGATACGGAATGGAGTTGAATTTGCGAAAGGTTCCGCGTGAAAACTTGAAACGGAATGACTTTGCTCTTTTCTCTGAATCCAACAGCCGCTTTTTGGCGGAAGTTTCAGAAAAGGCCAGAGAAGATTTTGAGGCTTTGATGAAAGGTAAAGTGTATGCTGAGATAGGCAGGGTAACAGAACGTCAGTGTCTACACGTTTACGGACTAAATGGTGAAGTTGTTGTTGACGCTTCTATTAGTGATTTGCTGGCCAGTTGGAAGCGAACACTAAGCAGCAGGGTTAAACCATGAAACGTGAAGACATAAAGGTTTGCGTGTTACGTGTGGGTGGAACAAACTGTGATGCGGAAACTAAACGCTCCGTTGAAGAGTTGGGCGTTCAAACCGAAATCGTGCATGTGAAAGAAATGGTTAAACGGCGGAACCTTATGGAGTACAGTGCTTTAGTCTTCCCAGGAGGCTTTTCTTATGGAGATTATGTGCGTGCTGGCGTAGTATGGGCGAAATGTATACTTGCAAGACTAGGTAAAGAGCTGAAGACTTTTGTTGATGAAAATCGTCCAATCCTTGGCATTTGCAATGGCTTCCAAGTGCTTGTTGAGGCTGGTTTGCTCCCGGGATACGATGGGATAAGCTCACATCTGGAAGCAGCACTAGCCACTAATTCTCCTCCTGGTTACAACTGCAGATGGGTTTACATTAAGCATGAAAACAAAGGAAAATGTGTGTTTACGCAGGAGATTCCGAAAGGGAAGATTTTGCGGATGCCCGTTGCACATTCAGAGGGCAGATTTATATTCGCCAAAGAAAAAGAAAAGAAATACTTGGAAAGGCTTTATGAGAGCGACCAGCTGGTTCTCAGATACTGCGACAAGAATGGTGAATATGCTGAGGGAAGGTTTCCAACAAATCCGAACAGTTCTTTCCATGACATAGCAGGCATATGCAATCCTGAAGGAACAATATTTGGTTTGATGCCTCATCCTGAACGGGCTTTTTATTGGTGGCAGCATCCAGATTGGACTAGACAAGAGAGGATGCCTCAATACGGTGATGGAAAACTAGTTTTTGAATCCTTGATTGGATACTTGGTGAATAGAACCTAGTTAATCCCTTTAGGTTTCTTGTTGAGACAATCCATGAGGTGACACGTGGCGAAGTTACAGATTGATAAGCTTGGCTCTACGCTAGTTCTTATTTCCGTTTCAATGGTAGCCACCCCGCGGGAGTAACAACAAGCTGTTTTGAAATGAAAAATAGAGGTTTTCATCGGTGTAAACTTTCAAGGACGCTGCAGAAACGGGAGTCCATCGCCAGTAAATACTTTCAATTTAGACTTCAATCCATATTCACGGATGGGACGCATAAAAACCTAAGTAATCGGTCACTAGATTGTTTTAGTCAAAGGTTGTTTCAAAATGGAAAGCTGGGAGTTGGTAATCATCGGTGCAGGCGCTGCAGGCTTAGCAGCTGGAATTTATGGAGCAAGAAGCGGACTAAACACACTGATTTTGGAGGAAAAGATGGCTGGAGGCACAATGACAGACGCTCCAATAGTTGAGAATTATCCAGGTTTCGAAAAAATAAGTGGACAAGAACTGACACACAAAATGGTGACTCACTGCAGAAGCGTCGATGTGGAAATCCACGAACTCGAGAAGGTAGTCAGCCTAGACCTTGGAAACAGTGGAAAAATTGTGAATACTGACAAAATAGTCTACGAGGCGAAAACCTTTATATTTGCTTCTGGATCACGCTACCGTGAACTTGGTGTTCCAGGCGAAAAAGAATTCCGTGGAAGAGGCGTAAGCTATTGCGGAATCTGTGACGGTCCGTTATTCAAGAATAAATGTGTTCTA
>DAOVMU010000147.1 GCA_030630585.1 Candidatus Bathyarchaeota archaeon
GAACAGGATGCTGAGAATAGAGGCAATGCATGAGATAACACCAAGATTTAGCAACATGTGACCTGATAGCATGGAATAGAAGGTTAGGTCCCCTAATCCCATTTGGATGTTCTGGAACGAGAAGCTTAAACCGCGAAGTTGTTCAAGTCCGCTTACAGCTATTTTCCCAACTGGTCCATGATACACGGCAAATACATCATATACTGCTAAGGAGCAAAGAATCAAAATTGCGCTTAAGGTAGGAATTGATGCTGCCAAGAATGCACCTAGCGCGCCTCCTAAGCAAAGGGTTATCAAGTTGCAGAATCTGCTTTGAGTTCGGAAAACTGCCAAATCAACAAGGATTGTTATGAGTAGGGACGAGATTAGGATAATGGCTTCAACGTATGGGATAGAGAATCTTGAGAACGCGGCGAACAAATAGACGGCGGAAAGCATGAAAACAGTGGTTGTTAAGGCGAATCCTGTGATCACTGTGATCGATTTGAGGCTTTTGCGCTTAATAAGTAAGTATAAAAAGGATGCGCCGACTCCAACGAGAACAACGAAATACCCAGCGTTCAATAAGGGTCCGATGTCTTCCTCTGGGAGGATTGTGATTCTGTGAAGTTCTATAGAAGATGATGAAATGAGGAAGGCGCACAGCACGCCAAATAGTAGACTTGCCATGATTGGTGTCAGATGTGTCAGCTTGGCTTTGAACATGTCATTCATGGTTGTCGCCTTAGGCTATTCACAGTTTCTTCGACTTTGAAATCGCACTTGTTACAGAATAAGCTTTGTTTTCTGTCTGTTTCAAAGATGGAATTGGAAAAGTGCATAACACAAAATGGGTTATGACAATGTTCTAAGCCTAAAGTGTGTCCAAGTTCGTGTACTGCCTCTTTTGTGCTTCTTTCTATAACAAGTTCGTTATTTAACAGGTCTCCGTAGAATTCCGGTTTGAGTCTCCATAATGAGATTAAGGCTGCCTTTCCAGGACATTCTGCCTCTCCAAATACAAAACTTAAATTTGGAACATAAATGTCAATGTTTACTATTCCTAGAATTCTGTCAATAGTCTTCTCTTTTTTAGCATAGTTGCGAACTATGCTCAGCATGTTGTTTGAGCTGTATTGTCGTCTTGCTTTGTCGAATGCTTCTTGCGGTACTGGTGGTGCTTCGGCGATTAGTAAGCATATTGACTTGCGAAAAGTCATACTTATGTTTTCTTGGATTCTATCTACAACATGGGAATCTATTTTTCCTATACGTAGGATTCCAATTTTCATTTATTTCACTGCTAAATCTTGAATGTATCTCCTGTCTTAGGTGCCTTCGCTTTTAACCCTAATTCTTTCTTTATCCATTTTGCAAAAAGCTTACAGTTTTCTTCTGCACCATGAACTACGTAGATATTCGGGTTTCCACCAAGTTTTTTCACCGATTCTTTAAGCTCACCTGCTCCGCAATGGGATGAAAAATCAAAGTGCCCAACCTTCGCCTTAATCTTTTTCATTTTTCCGTCAATAACACATATGCCTTTTTCAAGTAACTGCCTTCCAGGCGTGCCTGGAATTTGATAACTGACTAGAAACACGGCGTTTTGCGCTTTTTTCCCGATTTTTGAAATGTAAAATACGGATGGGCCACCCTTGAGCATGCCCGCCGTGGAAATTATAACCCCTGGTTTCTTAGCTGTTTTTCTGCGGTCTCTCCAGCCTTCAATCCAATGAGCAGAATGTAAAGCCTCCTTCAACAGTCTAGAGTCCCGCAGAAACTGGCCATGTTTCATCATTATACTGTTTGCTCCACGGATCATGCCGTCAATGGTGACTGGATACCTGAAATGGTGAGCAGCTAAGACGCAGGCGATTTCTTGAGATCTTCCAACTCCGAAAGCTGGAACAAGAACTGTGCCACCCTTTTCCACTACGTCAGTGATTTCCATAATGAAATTTTTCTCTAGTTCCGAGCGTTCCGTATGTTCTTCATAGGCATAGGTGCTTTCAATTATCACAGCGTCCAGATCATTGTATTCCATTTTTGCTCCTTCCAGAAGTCTTGTATCTTCAGTGTTGAAGTCACCTGTGTAAAGAAGTTTTTTTCCTTCGGCTTCGATTAGTATTTGGGCGCTTCCGGGGATGTGTCCAGCGTTAAAAAGTTGGAATTCAACCTCTCTGATTCTTTCTATGACTCCAAAGTCTATATGCTTGCTGTTTCTCATCATAGATTTCAGTTCGAGATATTCAAACGGTAGGTAATAGCTGGAAATGTGGATGAAGTCTGAAATCAGTAATTGATTCAGTTCTGAGCTTAACTTGTTTGTGTAAAGTGGTTTCTTTCCGTGAATATAGAATACGGGGATTGCGCCTGAATGGTCAAGGTGGCTGTGGGTTAGAATTATTGCGTCGACATCTTTTGGTGGTACGTGCATTGGAAATCCAGGCGTGTGGTTTAACATGACTCCGTAATCCAGCAAAACCTGAGTTTTCTGGGTCCTTACGGCTATTGCACTTCTGCCGACCTCGCGGGTTCCGCCTAGAAATTTAATCTGTAATGAACTCATCTACTTTCATCCATTAATGCAGTACTCATGCCTTCTGCTCTTTTAAAAATGTATTGACTTTCCTGTAAGGACAGTCCTGACTGACCCCTTCTTAACAGCTGTTAATATTTCATTGACATCTAGAGAAGCCTGCACTTCCGTACAGACAGTCCACATTTCATCCATGTGGTGAGCGTCGCTGCCAGCAACACCTGGCAGACCCATAGTTTTAGCTAGGTTTTCAGCCATTTTATTAGCTTGAGGCGATGAAATACCATTTAAGACTTCTACGGCATCAAAATCATAATTTCTCGCCAAGTCACCTAAACCGTATGCCCTGTAGGGATGGGCGACAACTACTAAGCCATCTCTATCCCTAGTAAAGTCAATCACATTTTCCACAGTCCATGGTTTAGGCGGTAATTCCGCAACACCTAAAACTAGCAAGTCACCTCCAGTTGTACTTACTTCGATTCCAGGAATTATTAGGATGTCTTCGTATGGCGAAGCTAGTTCGCATACTTTGTGATACCCTTCAACAGTGTTGTGGTCTGTTATGGCTACAGCTTTAATTGATGGATGGGCGTTTAGTTGATTTACTATGGTTTTTGGATGGATTGCCGCGTCAAATGAATAAGTCGTGTGAAGGTGCAGGTCAACGCGGATCAAGGTTGTTCGCCTAGGGCTTTCCGCAGGGCCTTCTTTAAACTGGTCAGCTTAGCTTTCCTCCGCTTTTCTTCAAAGTTAATATATGAAAATTCGATGTTTTTCCTCACGCAGATCTTCCTGCATGCATTTAAAACATTTTGGCTCCAAACTCTTGGGGCGTGAAGGAGTACAACATTTTCATAATTTGTGCCGTTGATGTAGTCTGCCACTTGTTTCGTTACGTACTCGATTGTTTCTTTGTCGAGTGGAAGGGCGATTTCGTGTTGGGAAAGGGGGTAAACTTCGTCCAGTTCGATTCGGATTA
>DAOVMU010000004.1 GCA_030630585.1 Candidatus Bathyarchaeota archaeon
GAGGTTCCAGACAAAGTTACCTATGACAGCTTCCACGATTTCGTCCAGGAAACTCGAAAGGCATTCATAGTGACCGAAGTGGACGTTAGAAACTGGTTTCCCAGAATATCTCCTTTCTTCATTATGGACAGAAGAAAATTTTTGGGGGCTTTCGAAAAAACAAAAGAATCCTTGAAAGAGCTTCATAATTTCCTAACAAAGGAGTATGTAAAAACCAAAACCTTGGAGGAAACCTTCCAACTCATCAACAATCTTTTAGCCTTTGAAGGCAAACTGGCCGATTTAGAAGCTCAGAAGAAGAAGGTCGAAACCGAAAAAGCTTCTATTGAAAAGAAAATAGATGAAAACCAACGAGAAATGGCAGATCTGAGAAATAGAGAAAACTTGACTCAACTAGATCAAATCAGTATTGAAATAGAAAAGCTAAGTCTGGAAGTGAAACATAGTCTGCGGCATCTTCGAAAACCATTCGTAAAACTCCAGTCACAAGTGTTCCGTGAAGGCGGTTTAACACCGGAAGAATTGGAGAAACTCAACCACTACATTGAGAATCCCTTCAAAGCATTTTCATCAGAAGAAGCACGGTACCCGATGCTAAAGCGGATTCTCAAAAAATTGTCCAGCTCAGTGTCTAAGGGAAAACTGAAACTGAAGCACGATAGAAAACGAAAAGCGGAACAAGCCATAGATAGAACTCTTAACAAGAACGCTCTGGATGATCTTCATAGAAAATGCAAGGAACTGACAATACGTAAGATGCGACTTTCAGCCTCAGCTGAAACGACAAAGATAAAGGGAGACCTCTCAAAACTTCAAGAAAAGCTTAAGAAATTGGAAAGAATAAAGAAACAAGTCGATTTAGAGGATAACGCGACGGAACGAAGACTGAAGGAAACACTAGAGAGAGTTCATAAGCAGAAAAAAGAGATAGAGAGAAACGTTTTTGATTTTCTGGGTAAACAAATCCTTATCGAAGTTTAAGGTGCGATAGTTGCCGACAGACTTTTTGCAGATGGTTGAAGAAGCCCTTAAAATCCAAAGCAAAGAATTCACTCGGTTAGCAGAAGATGCCGCGCAGCTCCTTGCGAAAGAAAGCGGACAAATTGGAAACTTAAACGTCATAGGCAGACTTGTTAAGACCAAACCTTTAGGCGAAGCAGTAATAGTCAGCGATCTGCATGGGGACTTAGAAAGCCTAGTTAAAATCATGGAAGAAACCAAGCTTCTACAGAATATGAGCCAGAACAACCAAACCTTCCTAATTTTTCTCGGAGATTATGGCGACCGCGGCATTTACTCAGCTGAAGTCTACTGCATTGTCTTAAAGCTGAAACTTCTATTTCCCGAGCAAGTCATCCTGATGCGTGGAAACCATGAAGGTCCAAAAGACCTCATGGCTTCCCCACATGATCTGCCAAAGCAGTTTCAGGTAAGATTTGGCAAAAACTGGAGGAACACCTACTCTAAAATCCGAGAATTATTCAAACATTTCTGTAATGCAATGCTTGTAGAAGATCGTTACCTCATAATTCATGGAGGTTTACCACCACAAGCAAAAACCATCGAAGACTTGGCGTATGCTCACATCAAACATCCAAAGGAAAGACTGCTTGAAGACATGCTTTGGAGCGACCCAACTGAAATGATTAAGGGAGTATGTGAATCCCCAAGGGGTGCTGGCAGACTCTTCGGCGAAAATATAACAAATGAAGTGTTAAGGAGATTCAATGCTGGAATTCTGATAAGGGGACACGAACCCTGTGAAAACGGTTACAAGATTAACCACAGAGGCAAAGTCTTGACTTTATTTTCACGGAAGGGGCCACCATACTTCAACATTCAAGGCGCTTATTTGAATATTGAACTTTCCCAAGAAATCAAAAACGCAGAGAACCTGATCCCTTTCATCCACAAGTTTTAGGATGACGCTACCCAGAAGCTTTAAGAACCTACTCCTTCAGCTTGTTCATAGACTGAAGACGGAAGGGTTGGTTTTTGAAAATTGGAATCTTGGCACGAAATGAAAACTCTTGGAGTTCAACCCAGCTTCGAGAAGCATTGGATAGACGGAATATTCCGTACATTTGCTTTAGATTTCCACAGCTGATCGCCCGTGTCGGCTGCAAACCCTACGTAAACATCAACAACATCAGAGTATCAGAAGAGTTGGATGCTTTAATAGTCCGCCCTATTGGCCGCGGGTCTTTGGAAGAAATAGTTTTCAGAATGGACATTCTACTCTGTCTTGAACGTTTAGGCTTGTACGTCATAAACCCACCTGAAGCCATTGAGCACTGCGTTGACAAATATGCTGTCTTAGCAATTTTGGCGGAGAATGGCATACCGGTTCCACGTACAGCAGTGACTGAAAACGTTTGCGAAGCCTTGAAGGCTTTTTATGAATTAGACGGTGACGTCGTTGTTAAGCCGATTTTCGGTTCAAAGGGAGTAGGTTCGACAAGGGTCACAGATCCAGAAGTTGCCACAACAGTTTTTAAGACCATAACATTCTATCACGGTGTAATCTATCTCCAAGCGTTCGTTCCCCACGGCTTTTCCGACATCCGTGCTTTTGTAATAGGCGACCGAGTTGTTGCGGCAATGAAGCGTGTTGCAGACACTTGGAAAACCAATTACAGCCAAGGAGCCAAACCAGTCTCAATAAAGCTTGACAAAACACTTGAAAAGATGGCTGTTAAATCAGCAAACCTCACTAAATGCAAAATCGCCGGCGTAGACATTCTAGAAAGTCCCGAAGGACCCCTTTTTATTGAGGTTAACAGTCAACCCGGATGGAAAGGTTTGCAATCAGTTACAAAAGCTAACGTTGCTGACGAGATCGTAGATTTCATTCTTTCGGAACTGAAAAAGTAGTTGCAAACAGCATTTTTTTGCTTTCTTCTAAGAGATTAATCAATTCTAATAGTCAAATCCATAGTAGTAGCTAGTTTTTCAGTCAATCGCTTTTCTCTTGAGCTTATTCCGGTTTCTAAATCCTTGGAAAGTTTTGAGCCATAATATGCAGTAACTAGAAAGGTCTTCGCCAATCTTGCACATTTTGAAACGGTTTCTAGTTTACCTGAATGAAGATAGAGTGTAACATCATTCAAGACAAGAACTTCCGTGACATTTTGAATGAACCTATTAAGCAATGGCTCCATAATTTTCCTGTTCAACTCTGCGTAAAGTAATAGTTGCTTAGGCGAGGTACTAGCTAATCTAGGCGTGTAAACATTTTTTGGAGATAGATATATGACCCCACTGTTCATGTTCACGTACTCTGTTAGTTTTCCGCCAATCCCGCCGATTCTTTTGGGGGCTAAATCAATAACAGTTATTTCTTGTGGATTCATCAGCGTCATGAATTCTCGCAGCAGTTCGGCTGCCAGCTTAGTTTTTCCAGAACAAACTTCACCCAATATTACTATTTTCTTGCCAAGAACTTCTCTGCCTTTCAATTGCACTTTCTCTTTATTTTTCCCCAAACAAGGTCTCCCTGTTTATTCCAACCCTGTGCAATACTAAGAGGATGATGAATCCTATGATGCTTCCTGGGACACAGCTTAAGGCCCACCCGCCCCCTAAAATTAAGAAAGCGAATAATGCCCCTTCTTTCGCGATCAAATCTAAAAACTCTGGAGTCATCATCCATGGAGCGAAAAGAAAAAGAGAAAGTGGAACACCTATTAGCAGTGTACCTATTGGTTCGGCAAGAGCTGAGGTCAAACGTGTTTTTTTATTCAATCCAAAGTGTCTAAGAAACCAGTAAACGGCGCCCACAATTATGCCGCCGGGTATTCCGCCAGGAAAAGCGTATGGCGTGCCTATGCCCATCATAATTCTTATAGTTCCTATGAAAATTGCTGCGATGGCTGCCCAGAATGGTCCTACGAGTACTCCCAAAATTGCGTTAATCATATGTTGCGTTGGATAAGCTTTTGAGCCTAGAAACATAAACCAGAAGAAAGGTGCTACAGCTACTCCCAAGGCGGAGAAAACAATAACTAGAGCCAGCTTTTTGGAGTACACAACTCTTGATTTCATTTTTCTCCAATTTCCCTCGCAAGCTTCACTGCAAGTTTCGCCAGATCATAGGCTTCCAACCCGAAAATAACTATTATCGGCTCTTTACCAACATCTCCTCTGTGATAAATAACATCTGGAACCTTTCCAACCTTCTTAATAGCCGCGTTCACACCCCAAGGCACGGTCATCCCGTCAACTCTTTTGACTTTTTCAGGTTCCCTTCTCCGGTCATAAAAGGAAATTGTCAACCCCCAGTTTTCCAGGGTTTCAAGAATGTCGTCTGAAAACTTCATATTAATTGCAGCCATTTTACTTTCGTCGCACTTGATAATCTCAAGTATGTATCTGGCTAGGTGTGAAGAACATCCAAATTTTGGGTTACCAGCAGCCCTAGCGCCTTTGGTTGTTTTCACGATTCTCCCCTCTATCGCAGCCACATCATCAACACTTTCAGCGTAAGAGACTGCCATAGCAATGTTCATGCCGACTTCAGGCACAAGCATTGCAACTTCACGAGTTGTCTCAAGTAAAGCCTTAGCCTTTTCCAAACTCATCAAAACATTGTATTTCGAAGACTTACGGTAAAGATAAGCCATTGGATTTACTGGACCATAGCCCTTTCCAATGTTTAATCCAAACTTCATACCTAAAGTCACAACTTTTTTAGCTTTCTCAACAGCCTTTGGTATATCCGTTTTCTTTGCGAGTTCAGCTGCGATGGCTGCTGAAAAACTGCAACCAGTCCCGTGTGTAGTTTTGACGTTAAGTCTTGGAGTGCTAAACTTTTTGAACTTGCCCTCATAGTAAAGAAGGTCAATTGCATCGTTTCCTTCGAAATGTCCGCCCTTGGTTACAACGGCCTTCGGTCCCATTTCAGAGATTTTCTTGGCTGCAACCTCTGCATCGTTCAAATTTCTAATTTTCATGTCAGCGAGTTTCTCAGCTTCAAACCTGTTAGGTGTTATAACTGTTGTCTTTGGCAGAATATATTTTTCCAAGGCATGCATAGCTTCGGTTTTCAAGAGACGTGTCCCAGACTTGGCGATCATAACTGGGTCGACAACCAGTGAAAAATTGTATTTTGAAACTTCTGAAGAGACAGTTTTGATTATTTCTTCTGTGTGGAGCATTCCGGTTTTTCCGGCGTCAATGCCTAAGTCTTCAGCCACCGCTTTAATTTGTTCTCGGATTATTTCAGGTTTTAAGTCTTCAACAGCCGTAACCGAATAGGTGTTTTGAGCCGTGATAGAAGTGATTGCTGTTGTTCCATGAACACCTAAAGCTGCAAAAGTTTTGAGGTCCGCCTGAATTCCGGCTCCTCCTCCAGAATCGCTTCCAGCAATTGTAATCGCTACTGGGATTTTGTTTTCAACCTTTTTGATGCGAAACATTTATGCTTCTCCTAGGTTGAAGGTTACATTTATCATCAGCATTGGCCTTCAGTTTTTAAGGCTTCTTTTAAAATTTTTATGGCACAGTATTCAGAACACATTGAACAAGTTTCTGAGTTTTTCAGCTTCACTCGGCTACGAATTTTCATGGCTTTTTCCGTGTCTAATGCATTCTCAATTTGTTTTTTCCAATCCAAGTCTGCTCTAGCTTTGGCCATGGCTAAATCACGATGTGCCGCCTTAGACCCAAGTCTTACAATGTCAACAGCGTGCGCGGCTATTTTCGTAGCTATTACCCCTTCTCTAACATCCTCTAAAGCCGGGAGCCCTAAATGCTCAGAAGGTGTCAAGTAACATAGGAAGTCGGCGCCAGCAAGCCCAGCTATTGCTCCTCCGATGGCTCCGACAATGTGATCATACCCAGGTGCTATTTCCGTTACAACGGGACCTAGGACATAAAATGGTGCACCTTTACACACTGATTTTTCAAGCCGAACATTGGCTTCTATGTCGTTTAAAGGTAGATGTCCTGGGCCTTCAACCATAGCTTGTACATTTGCAGCTCTTGCCCTCTCTACAAGTTCTCCAATGGTAAGCAGTTCCTGAACTTGGGGCCAATCTGTGGAGTCAAAAATGCATCCTGGTCTAAGGCCGTCTCCGAGGCTTAAAGCAAAATCGTATTCTGCAGCTATTTCCAAGAGATAGTCATAGTTTGCGTATAACGGGTTTTCCTTCTTATGGTGAAGAATCCACGCTGAAAGGAAGGTTCCCCCGCGACTGACAATTCCCATTAAGCGAGGATGCTTGGCAAGTCGTTTAACTATTTGCTGAGTTACTCCACAATGTATCGTCATGAAGTCAACGCCATCTTTTGCCTGTTCTTGTATGGTACTGAAAATGTCATCTTCGGTCATATGCATAATTGATCCTTTTTTCTTAGCAACTTCTATGGCTGTTTGATATATGGGAACCGTTCCGATGGGCACATTAACGGCTTTCATTATTGCCCTTCGTATTTCATCTAGATCACCGCTTATGCTGAGATCCATGATGGTGTCTGCACCATATTTAACTGCGACTTTTGCTTTTTCTATTTCCAGTTCAAGATCGCACAAATCGGGACTGGTGCCAATGTTGGCGTTGATTTTCATGCGCAATCCTTTTCCAATTCCTATTGGATGAACATTTTGACGCTGAATATTTCGAGTTATGATCACTGTTCCTTCTGCCAATCGCTGACAGATCTTTCGAGGCGACTCACCCTCATCTCTGGCAACTATACGCATTTCTTCCGTTATTTTTCCCTGTCTTGCAGCCTTTATCTGAGTAGTCATTCTAATTCATCACAACAAAAATCAAGAAAACCTAAGTTAATCTCAACTTGCGAAGGCTCAAATTCTATTTTCATTTGATGCTCACTCCCTACGCCGGTATTATCCGGATCAGGTTCTAAGGGTCGACGGTATTCAACCGTCCTCTCAGCCAGGTCACATCCCAGCTCCCCTAAACCTTGGGAGGATAACTGTTATTTATCGGTATATTTATCTTTCCTAAGGTTTAAGCATGTTTAGGATGTTGCTGCATGGAGCTGTTGCCTAAGAAGCTTGGCATTCTTGCGATTGAAGAGAAATGGCAGAAAAAATGGGAAGAGGCAGGTATCTATCATTTTGACTGGGCTGACAAGGCACGGGCAACCTTCAGTATTGACACGCCGCCGCCATATTCATCAGGCGAGTTTCACATGGGTCTAGTTCTCAATTGGACGTACTTCGACATACTGGCCAGATACAAACGCATGAGGGGCTATAACGTTTACTTTCCTCAAGGATGGGATTGCCACGGCTTACCCATAGAGGTAGAAACTGAAAAGGAGCATGGAATCAAGAAAACAGACCTTCCATCGGACAAATTCAGGAAACTATGCGAAGAGCTTGTGGACAAATACATTAAGGTGATGAAACAGGCCACTATCCGCCTTGGATGTTCAATAGACTGGACAACAGAGTACAAGACAATGGATCCTGATTATTGGAGACGAACGCAGCTCTCTTTTATTCTTCTGTTTAAGAAAGGGTTCATTTACAGAGGAACTCATCCCATAAATTGGTGTCCGAGATGTGAGACCGCCATAGCTGACGCTGAGGTGGAACATGAAACAAGAACAGCACAACTCTATAGCATTAAATTCAGTGTTGAGGATGGTGGCTTTCTAACAATAGCCACGACGCGACCAGAGTTAATACCGGCATGTGTAACCGTAGCGGTAAGTCCTAACGATGAACGTTACAAACAATATGTGGATAAGAAGATTCGTGTGCCTACAACCGGTAGAGCCGTGAAGATTGTAACGGATGACCTTGTGGACCCTTGTTTTGGAACAGGTGTCGTGATGATATGCACATACGGGGACAAGGCTGACGTGAAAAGTGTGTGGAAGCATAAGCTTCCAGCAATAATGTGCATTGATGAAAAGGGTAGAATGAATCAGAATGCTGGAAAATATGCTGGAATGACAACTGAAGAAGCAAAGGAAGCCATGATTGAAGACTTGAAAAATGAAGGGTTGTTAGAAAAAGCTGAAGCAATAAGTCAAGAAGTAAGCGTTTGCTGGAGATGCCACACTCCGATAGAAATCCTTGAAAGAGAACAATGGTTCATGAAGACACGCATATTAACAGACCAAGTTGAAAAAAACGCCCTAGAAATTAAGTGGTATCCTGACTACATGAAATATCGCTTGATAGACTGGGCGAAATCTCTCGATTGGGACTGGGTTATTTCTAGACAAAGAGTTTTTGCGACACCGATACCCATATGGTACTGCAAAAGGTGCAACGAAACAATTCTCGCTGAGCCGAGTTGGGTACCCATAGATCCGCGCATAGAAAATCCGAAAACTGACAAATGCCCTAAATGCGGCTTAACGGAGTTTAAGCCTGAAAGGGACGTTTTAGATACGTGGTTTGATTCGTCCATAACGTGCGCGGTTCACGCTGGTTGGCCGGATAGGGAGGATTGGCGGAGACTGTTTCCAGCGGATGTGCATCCGTCAGGTGTGGATATCATCCGTACATGGGCCTACTACTTAATGGTTAGGCATTTGGCACTTTTCAAGGAAAAGCCGTACAAGAGCTGCCTAATCAACGGGATGGTCTTGGGAACGGATGGGCGGTCAATGCACAAGTCTTTCGGTAATTACGTACCATCACAAGATGTTTTGTCAAAACATGGGGCGGACGCAACAAGACAGTGGGTTGCTGGCGGCGGAGCTACAGGTTCTGATATACCCTTCCGCTGGCAAGATGTCGAATATGGCTGGCGCTTCCTGATTAAACTGTGGAATGCTGCACGTTTTGTGGGTAATCAGTTGAAAGGCTACGCATCAAGTGAAAATGCGGAGTGTGTCCTTCAGCCTTTGGACAAGTGGATTTTAAGTAAAGCTGAAAGGTTAACAAGGAAAGTGACTGATGCCCTAGAGAGATGCGAATTCAACATTGTTATGGAGGAAATCCGCAACTTTACGTGGCATGTTTTCTGCGATTGTTACTTAGAAGCCGTAAAAGACAGGTTATACAAGCCGGAATTCTACGGAGAAGAGAAGAGAAAAGCAGCACAGTACACGTTACATGTGATCTTGTACAGGATTCTGCAGCTTTTGGCACCGATAACACCACACATAACTGAGGAGATTTATCAGATAATGTACGCTGAAGAGAAAGGGTTCAAAAGTGTACATTTGTCTCCGTGGCCAACTCCTGATGAAAAACGCATAGACGAAGAAGCAGAAAAGTATGGGGACTTGATAATGGCCGTAATAACTGAGGTTAGAAGGGAAAAAGCTGAGAAACGGGTGCCTCTTAATACGCAGATTAGAAAACTAACGGTCTACGCAGGAAATAATGAAAACACATCCATCATAAATGACGGTAAAGAGGATATAATTGGAACGTGCAAGGTCGCGAAAATCGAAATCTTGCCAGAAAAAGGCGAGGGCAGAAGAACACGTGGATACCCTGATATTCAGTTCACTACCGAATACTAGCTTAAACATTGCTGATGTATGCCAGTGCTTCTTCTAGACGTTGTATCTTCTCAATATCTGCTGGTGCTTTTCTATCTCTATCAATGAGTAGAGCTTTCAAACCGGCATTCTTCGCCCCATTATGGTCACGTTCTATTGAATCTCCTACGAAAATAGTCTCTTTCGGTTGAATGCCAAGCTTGTTAACGGCATGTAGAAATATCCTTTTGTCAGGTTTTGCCTTTCCACAAGTATCAACTCCTACGGCAACATTAAAACTCGCGCGCAACTTCATAAATGGAATTGTTGTCCTCACTCTCAGCTTTCAGAGCCATTGCTTTTAGGAGATTCAAAGAGAGAGTAGTATTGCCAGAGCTATCTCAAGCTATCTTTCTTATCGCGTCTTCGGAGTATGTGGCTTTTTTTCCTCTCACGACAAACTTTATTCAGATGGAGAAAAGTATTACCGTTCTAACTAACAACTGTTTGAAGGTGAGGTAGATGAAGAAAGTTGGGATCATAGGGTGTGGAGCGATAGGCACATTGATTTCAGGAGCAGTTGAAAAAGGACTTGTTGGGTGCGACGAGTTAATCCTTTATGATCGTAACATAAAAAGGGCTGAGAAACTCAAGAATTCTCTACATGTCCCTATTACTGTTGTTAAAAGCCTTGAGGAGATGATTAAGGTTAAACCCACAATCATTGTAGAGGCAGCATCGCAACAGGCTGTCAGGGAATACTTGAACAGAATCTTGGCGGAAAACATCGAATTACTAGTCATGAGTGTAGGGGCTCTTTTAGACTTGGACGTAGAAAGCAACAAGATTCACATATCGTCAGGAGCCATTGGCGGTTTAGACGCAGTTTCCAGTGCCGCATTAGCAGGGATAGACAAAATCACTTTAACTACAAGAAAGAATCCAAGAGCTTTAGACAGGGATAATAAAGAAGAAAAACTGGTTTATACGGGAAGTGCTGAAGAAGCTGTTAGGCTTTTTCCAAGGGAAATGAACGTTGCAGCCACCTTGGCTCTAACAACTCAATCCGAAAAAGTGAGAGTAAACGTAATTTCAGATCCAAAAGTAGACAGAAACGTACATGAGATCAAAATTGAGTGGAAACATGGCAACATGTTTCTAAAATTTTCAAATGATCCACATCCAGAAAATCCAAAGACAAGTGCACTTGCGGCATGGTCTGCAATAAGATTGCTAAAAGAAATTCTAGAAAAACACAGCTAGCTTTAGGGGTTAGTTCCCGTTCTTACATCTATCCAGAGTTTTTCCCTTATCATTTTGTAACCGATTTTTTCATAAACCTTGATTGCTGAATAATTATCTGACCTCACAAATAGGGCTGCAGCCTTCCCTTTTTTCAACGATTCCTCCGTCACAGCTGATGTAGCAAATGTTGCGTATCCTTTGTTTCTATGTTTTGTATGTGTGTAAACTCCGCCTATCATCCAAAACTGTGGCAACTGAATGAAAGAGCCGGCGTAAGAAACTAATTTGTCATTCACGAAAACTCCATAAATCGCCTGCTTACCTATCAACTCAACGTATTTCTTTACTGTTCTCTTTGGACGGTTCTCTCGGCTTGAGAGAAGCAGGGCAAGCTTTGAGGCATCATCATTAGTGCGCAATCTTCGCACAAGTTTGGATTTGAAAAGACTCGCTTCGCCCTTTTTAACTAACATCCACTTTTCAACGTAATACTTGGCATCTGGAAATCTTTTACTTATGATTGGCAGAAGATGTGGTGGGGCATGCATAGTAAAGTGGCTTTTGGGCGCGTACTCGATTAGCTTCTCAGCTACGTCGATTTCACATTCAATAACTACGCTTGGAAACTCTAGGGCAGTGTACACAAGAGCATACCCTTTTAAGCTTCCATTATCAAAGGCAGCATACATTGTTGTATGTTCAGGTTCATATTGAATGTCATAGATGGCGAAAACATGCCTTATAACATCCACCTTGAGGACGTCAATTACGCGCTGTCTGTTGTCTTCATTAATCTTCTCAATTAGAAACATTGGCTCTGCCTTCTAGATCAGATTAACACCAACCAGAGGCTATTCTTCAGCCCTCTTGACTTCTTCTATCAACCTGTCGATTTCTTCTTCTGAGTTGTAGAAGTGTGGTGAGACTCTTATTCCGTGAGCTCTGGCAGAGACAACTATCGCTTGGTTCTTTAGCTTTTCAGTCATTTCTTGGGGTTTATCCATCATAAAATTGACTATTCCGGAGCGATACTGTGGCTCTTCTGGTGTTTGGAGTTTCAGCCCAAGGTCTCTAACAGCTTCTATCAAACGGTCTGTCAGCTTCAGTATTCTCCTTTCAATGTTTTTAATGCCTAAATTCAGCACCATTTTCAGTGCTTCGGTGGCTCCTACGAAGCTTATGAAACTCGGCGAGCCAATTTCAAACCTACTGGCAGTCTCTGAAAGTCTTAAACTCCAAATGTCCCAAAAATCTATAGTTTCAAAAACCTCTGGTTTTACGCTTGCCCAACCAACGGAGGGTGGCTCAAACTCCTCGATAAGCTCCTCTTTAACGTAGAGGTAGCCTGCCCCGGGAGGACTTAGCAGCCACTTGTAGCACGCAGACATAAGGAAATCAACATCGTCCCTTTTTACATCTATTTTCACGACTCCAGCCGACTGGATCGCGTCAACGATTAGATATGCTCCATGTTCATGTGCTATTTCGCTCAAAGCTCGTAGATCGTGACGGAAACCATTCATATATTCAACGTGGCTTACTGCAACAGCCACCGTGTTGTCGTCAACAGCCTTCTCCACGTCCTCCAGCAAAATTTTTCCATTCACGTTCTTCACATAATGAACTTTCACACCTAATCTCTTACGTAGCCAAGGATAAACCACTGACGGATACTCGAGATCCGTTGTAACGATTTTTGAGCGTGGCGGATAACGCAGTACGTTTGCAGCTATGTTCAAGCCTGTCGAGGTATTTTCTATAAGGGCTATTTCTTCGGGTTTTGCACCAGTGAGTCTTGCGAAAAATGGTTTTCCACCGTCATTCCATTCAATCGAAGTGGTTCCGAAATTCGAGAAGTCGTTAGCGTACTTGCAAACGGCATCAGCCACGGGTTTCGGAAGTGGAGATTGCCCAGCATGATTCATAAACACTTTGTTTTTGGTTACTGGAAATTGTTCACGAATCTTCTCTATATTTTCCATTCAGGAGTTCCCACTGTATCTTTGTCAGCAACCTAAATTAGTGGCATTAGCTATTAAAATCCGAGGATTGTTTTGTGGCGATAACATGTTTTTCCTGATGCCTTAGTTTCTGTTGAACGCATTCTTCGTTTACTATCTGTAAGCGGACATGGTCGAGTGCGACATTACCGAAACCTTGGGACAAATCGTCCAGTTTTCCTCTGATACTCTACATATTCATCACCAAAACGCCGGACTAGAAGCTTTTCCTCCTCAAAAGTAATGCGGAAGTATCCTGGAATCGCGGCTAGGGGAAAAAGCGTGAACAAGTTGGGCCACAATAAGAAGAGACCGATAAACATAAGGAAATAGCCTAGATAAGAGGGATGCCGAACATAACGGTATGGACCTGAAGTGACGAGTCTTTGCTTCTCTGGCATCTCCCACGAAACAGCATGTCTACCTCGAACAACGACGCTCCAAATGAAGACAAAATATCCTGCTGACGTGAGAACTAAGCCCAAAATTTGCACGTAAAGCACAAATGGAAGTTGAAAGTAAAAAGGGAAATCACGTAGCCTAGAAATGAGATTCGTAAAAACAAGAAACAAGTAAGAGAGTGCCTCGAGAAAGTAGACTAACGTTCCAGCAGCCGCTAAGCCCAGAATCAAACCTGAAGGGCATTTAGCCTCTATATGGATTTTTTCTCCCCTTCTAAGCTTTCGACCTTTCAGAATGTTATGCAAGTTAACTGAAAAGAAGCAACCTAGGCAAACAAGAAGAAAAAAAGCCACAAACGTATCAGTCAACATGGTTGCACACGAACAATGTAACAGTTTATAAGCCTATGCAAGGAGCCAAGGGTTGAGTTGCGTAGTCTTTACTGAAAGCACGCCCATTTTTTCTTCAACAGCCTTGTCAGCTCACCAATGGTGTTCTCAACCTGTTTGCGGCAACTAGGTTGCTCCTTCGGCGGCTCGGAAGGGTCCTCAACTCGGATTTCTTCTAAACCAACTACACCAGCAGCAAGAGCATACCAGCAAAGCGGCAAAACCTTTGGGTTATATCCGCTTGCAGGCATTAGAATAAGTTTTCCATCGCAAACCTTGTTAGCGGTCTTCCTAATCGTGCAGGACAAGTTAAAAAAGCCTTTGACTGTCAACCTCAAGCTTCCAAGTATGTCTGCAAAATGTGGATCGCTCCCACCATTTGCAATGATTATTTCAGGCTCAAACTCCTCAGCCAAAGGAACAAAAACCTCGTTTAGAGCGTAAAGATACGTGCCATCGCTTGTTCCAGGCGGCAGAGGGACATTAACATTGTAGCCTTCTCCTTTACCTTCTCCAATCTGCCAAGCAAATCCTGTTCCAGGATATATTGTGCGAGGGTCTTGATGCACGGAAATATAGAGCACAGTGGGGTCCCCGTAGTAAATGTCGCTTGTGCCATTTCCAAAATGGACATCATAGTCCAGTATCAAAAAACGCGTCAAGTCGTACTTAACTCTCAGATACTCAACCAAAATTGCCACGTCGTTGAATAAGCAGAATCCACCACCATAATCTCTTCCAGCATGATGATAGCCTCCACCTAAGGAGATTCCACGTTTCGCCTTTCCGTTATAAATTGATTCGCCGCAAGTAATTGCGCCACCGGCGATGAGCAATGCAGCTTCAAGGATTCTCTTAGAAGTCGGCGTCTCGACATCATATGGTGTGTTTTCTTCAGCCAAACGGAAAATCAAGTCAACATAGCTTTCTTGATGAACTCGTAAAAGGTCCTTTCTTGAGGCTGGTTGGGGCTCGACAAGAGTTACTGTGGAAAGATCAAGTAAGTCTTGCTCTTTGAAGAATTTCATAACGTTTACAAACCGGTCTCCTCTAAAGGGGTGTCCCTCACCTAAATCATATTGCGCGAACTTTTCATGAAAGGTTATGACCACTTTTTCAGACAGCTAGGGCACGCTCAAGCTAGAATAAGAAAACGGCGAATATAAAACTCTGCATGGTCTAACTTGGCTTGTTGTGCAAAAAAGGGAAAAAAAGGGAGATGTTTAGTTTTGTGGTTCTTCTCCTTCAGTTGCTGTTTCCATTTCCTGTGTCTGTTCTTCGTTTTGCGTTGTTTCTTCTGTGTCTTGCCACGTTTCTTGTGATGTCTCCTGCTGGTCTTGGGAGTTTTCAGAGGTCCCTTCGTTGCCGCCCTCTACAGGTTCCACTGGGGGTTCAGGCAGATTCTGCTCTACATTTTCTTCAGGTGGTCCTTCAGATTCGATCGCGGGAATGTTTTCTTCCACACCGGCGATTTCGGGTTGAGGGGATTCAACATTTTCTGGGGTTAGTGTTTCTACTTCTTGAGACACAATTATATCGGTTGTCGAGATCGGCAAACTGTCTGAAAGTTGGTTTATGGCTTCCCTAGCAGTGTTCAGTTCCTGCCTTCCAACTTCAAGTCCTACGGATAAGAGGTTGATTTCACGTTGATAAACTTCTTCGTCTATTTCGCCGGTTACATGTTTAATTTCGAAATCTGCGAGGAGAATCTCCAATGTTTTAATATGCTGCTCAAGTTCCCCTACTTTAGAATTCATTTTCTCCAGTAACAGTCTTTGCTGTTTTTCAGTCTCTGCAATCGCCTCATCTATCTTATTGTTAAACAAGTCGTGTGTGGCCTGTGAAATCTTGCCATCGTTCAATAAATTGTCCAAAGCTTCCTTCTTTTTCTTTGTCATGTCACGTTCTTCGTTTAATCTCTCAAAAGAGTGCTTCCACGAAATCAATTTTAACACTGTCTAGCATTTATCCCCAAAAGTAAGAAATAACGTTTGAAGCAGGAAAGGTTAATAAAAAACGCATCCCGCTTTCTTATTATTTAAAACAACAAATAAAACCGTGCCTTTCCTTATAACATCTATGACTATATGAGCTTAATAAAGTTGAATCAATTTGAATTCTTTTGTTTATAAGGTGGCCTTCAAGGTTGTTAGAAAAAGGCAAGTTTAACACTGTTGGAGCACTTCAAGATTAATAATCACTAAAAGGAGGTCTTTCAGGAGCCACCGACATAACCACGTGGCAAATGTTAAATCTTCAACGGTCTCTGGCGCGCGCCTTCATCCATAACAGATTCTACGTCCTAGTAAGCTCCGGTACAGTCTATTCAGTTCTGTATTCACTAGAAAGAAATGGACTAATTGAAGGGACATGGAATGAGAGGAAAAGAGTGTACAAACTCACAGGAAAAGGCACAAGAACAATCGAAACAGTACTAAAGGCAAATGATAAAATCAGAAACTTCATAACAAACATCCTGAAAGTTCAATCCGCTCCTTAATTTTTTGGTTCCACACGCTGAAACAATCGAAATACTAAAAAGCATCATTTTAAAGACTTCTAAAACAAAAAACAAGGGCCCGTAGCTCAGCAAGGATAGAGCACCGGGCTTTTAAGCAAAGCATACTAGCTTTGTGCAGAAACCCGGGGGTCCCGGGTTCAATTCCCGGCGGGCCCGCCACTTTGATTTGAGCCTGAAGTTTCTATATGATGACGTCACGTAAAGGATGGATAATTACGTATTAGTAGGCACAGATTTTTAAAGTAAGTCCGATCTGTTGGCTCCTTGAGAAGAAGGGCATTTCTATTCCGTAGCGGCGCGAACGTTCCAAAAATTGGAAAAAAGATTTGGTACCCCGTAAGGGGTGTGCGTGATTTCCCATTATTACTGAATGGGGGCGCACGCCATCGCGTTTACGCTTACGTTTATGTCTGCAAGCAATTAATATTAGACTTATGAATCTTAAGTCACTATAGGGGTTCAGAAAACGTTTTTAGAAAAAAGGAAAGAATGGGTAGCTCTACGTTGGCTGTACTTTCTTGCGCAGTTAATGTGACACACGTGAGAACAAAGGGATTGTGGGAAAAAAAATTCAATTAAGAACGTTTATATCTCTCCTTATTGCCAAAATTGTTGGATAAGAGTGAAATGAAAAGCTCAACGATTGTTTTGATGGTTATATTAGTATTCGGCTTAGTTCCTTGTATTTCTTTACCTGTGTCTGATAACCTGCTTCAGAGATGCGAGGCAAACTACGAGCAGTTTGAGCAAATCGAGATTGGTGATAAGACAGTTTATTTCTATCAGAGGAGGATTGGTGAAGTCATCGTTGAGAAGGATTTCATAGTGTACCAATTTGATACGAATACTGGAGAGCTTCTAACTAAGAAGACTCGTTGGCGGGATGACTTGCCAAAAGATATGTCTCAAGCAGTCATTTCTAGAGAGTATGCGCACTCGATGGTTGAAGGAGAAGTTCAATTCAGCAATCTCTATATTGTATCTCCAAAATCAGATGTTTTTCCAATTAAACCAACACCAAGAAATCCATGCTGGGTCGTGAGAAGCATTGATAAAGGTAATCTAATTGTAACAATCATTGATGCAGTGGATGGTGAAACACTAGGTAATGGCATTCCACCACCATACACTGCGTTTTCATTGTCAGGTCCACAGTATTTCGATCCGTGTGGCGGCATATGGTATGACTGGTACAAGAATGCTGAATTCTGGTTCAACGAAATGGGATACTCGACCGAAGCCGTTTACTGGCCAACAGAGGAAAAAATCAAAAGCCATGTTCAATCCAACGAAACTGCAATGTTTTATGAGATAGCTCACAGTGGAGGGAAAAGTACGCAATTTAAGAGTGGCTGTCTCGGTGGAAATAATCCGGAATACACTTATGCTGCTGAAATTGAGGAGTGGATTGCCAACTATTCAAAGATGCCATTCACTTTCTTGGCAAGCTGTTTTTCAATGTGTAACACAAGCGACGGTACTCTCTCCTATGAATTCAGAAAAGGTTCAACGAAAAATACAGTTACTGTTGGCTATTGTAATATGAGCGATGAAATATGTCATCTTTGCTGGACCTACTCGCTTGAGTGGCAAGACACCTTGTTCAGTTACATGAATCAGAGTTATACAGTGAAACATGCATTTGACCAGGCTAATGCGGACTACCCTGCTTGTGCAAATGCGAGTTGCATGCGATTCATAGGTGACGAGAATTTCAAAGCAGTACCCATGGTGAAAAGAGCGCCTAGCGAACACGACATAGCCCTAACAAATGTTTCGTGTTCAAAAACTATTGTCGGGAAGGATTTCAGTCTCAGTTTGGACGTGTTTGTTGAAAACCAAGGCAGCTACCTTGAAACTTTCAACGTAACTGCTTACGCCAATTCAACCGCCATCGATATGCTCAGTAACATGGTCTTGGCAAATGGAAGCTCTACAACTATCACGCTCGTTTGGAATACTACAAGCTTTGCGAAGGGTAATTACACTGTGAGTGTTTGTGCTACCCCAGTTCCAGGTGAAACATATACAGCTGACAACACTTTCGTCGCTAATGAGGAAGTCTGTGTCACTATTCCAGGCGATGTAGATGCAGATTTTGACGTTGACATCTACGATGCTGTTAAGCTTCTAGTGCGTTACGGGGCCAAGAAGGGCAACGTGAACTACGATCCGAACCTGGACATAAATGGCAATGGTCAAATCTTCCTATTCGATGCAGTGATCCTCTGCATACATTATGGACAAGAAGACCTATAACCACTTTCCATCTGCACTGACTCGTTTCTTTTCATGACTATACTTTGTGAGACTGTAGCTGAATTACTTTAGGAACCAAGCATGGAACTTACGCGTGAAATTATAGAAGTTATAAAACTCGTTGAAGCAGGCTTTGAATATGTTTGCATAATGAACGGTATAAAACTGTTCAGAAAAAAGGAAGTGGACAAGATTGTTTATTGATGATACCGAGCAGAAACTCACAGCGCGTGTGATTGCTGAGATTTAGGGATTTCGTGTCCTCGGTGGCTCCAGTTGTTCTAGGTGTTTTGGGGGCGTTTTATAGAAAACTATAAATTTCGTCTAGACAATTTACCTAGATGTTTCATCCTGCACCATTTAAATATCTGAACTAGAGTAGGAAGAGCGAAAGAGGGAGGACAGTTGACTTGGGCTTTTCTCATCCGCTCCTGTCAGGGAGGGATTAACCAGTGGAAGCATTAGTGCATGATGAAATCATTAAGGAATTGAAGCTGCAGTGGGAAACGCTGTGGCGAGAGCGGATTGACGATAAGGTTAGAGCTGAAGGTATTGCAAATCAGGATTATTCCAGGTTGTTTGTTGAGAAGGGCACGGTGATTTTTGCAACAAGGGATTTCAAACCATTGAATTTTAGGAAGATTTTGGAACGAAATGAAGTGGTTGGTGTGGACCGTTTTGTTCCTCCTAACCCTCATGTTGGGGGATGGGGAAAGTTCATACGAACAGAGATCGTCAGCCAAAAGCGCAACCGACGGATTAGGCAAACTAGGCAATATTTGGATGGTCAGAAGCAAAAGCAACATTTGAAGAATGGTGGTTATGGCTGGCTTCACAAGTCTTATGGAATCTTAAAGTAAGCTAAGGCTATTTCAGTTTCACGCTTTAACATTCTAATTTTGAAGGGAGCAAGTTTGGGTAGCTATAGACATAGATTGGATATCATAGCGGATATGCTGCGTGTAGTAAATGATGGAGCCGCTAAGAAAACGCAGATTATGTATCAGGCTAATCTGAGTTACAGGCTCTTGACGAAATATTTAGCTGAGGTTTTGAAGGCTTGTCTCGTTCGTTTGCAGCGGAAAGATCGATGTTACGTGATTACGTCTAAGGGAATAGAGTTTTTGGAAAAGTACAAAAAGTTTTCTAGGCGCAATAAGCACGTTGAAAAGGGACTTGATGATCTTCATGATAAAAGAAAGGTTTTGGAGGATTTGTGTTCAATTAGTTAGGTGTGCGCGAAAAAATGATGTGGAGTGTTAAGTGTAGGTTTGTCCTTTTGGCAGCGACAATGTTAGTGTTTTCTGTTGCGGGTGGTTCTTTGTGCGTTTTTGCGGCATCGGAAACTGATGCTAAAGGGGCTATTCTGACTGCTGAGGAAAGAATAGTGGTTTGTTACGAGGCTGCTTCAGATGCGGACAAGGCTGGTGCAAATACTACGGCTTTGCTTGCTGTTCTGAATGAAGCTGGAGAGTTCTTATCTAAAGCAAATTTGGCTTACAAGACGAAGGAGTTTGGTTCCGCGGTTAATTTTTCCCTTTTAAGTCAGAAAACGTTGGATAAT
Organism: Candidatus Bathyarchaeota archaeon; assembly: GCA_030630585.1. Classification (GTDB taxonomy): domain Archaea; phylum Thermoproteota; class Bathyarchaeia; order Bathyarchaeales; family Bathycorpusculaceae; genus SOJA01. The sequence goes on from DAOVMU010000004.1 coordinate 19,798, forward strand.
TTTGTTTCTGAGGCTAATGCTTTAACAGAAGCTGCCTTACAACGGAGTTATTGGGATTTCATGATTAACGTCGTAGGGTCCATTGTTGGAACTGTAGTTGTTGTTTGTGGCAGTTTTGTTGTTTGGTTTTCTTTGAAGAGAAGGTATGGGAAGGCTGGAAACGTTTGACGAGTCTTAATGAATACAGTGTTCTTTTTGTTACTGTTACAGGGATTTTAGCTTTGCTTGTGGCTTCGCCCGCATTAAGTAGACTTTTGGTGCCTCCACGAACTGAATTCTTTACTGAGCTTTGGATCCTGGATTCCAATCGTAGAGCTGAAGATTACCCGTTTAACATTACACGCAACCATAACTATACTGTGTTTTTAGGAATTGGAAATCGTTTAGGGCACTGCAGCTATTATTTGGTTAAGGTGAAGTTTCGCAATCAAACCCAGTCTGCACCAGACAGTTTTAATCGCACTTCCAGCAGTTTACCAGCGCTTTACAACATTACCGCCTTTGTAGCGGATGAAGAAGTTTGGGAGACGCCTTTAACTTTCTCTTTTGATTATAATGAAACACCTTCGAAGGTTGAGTTTTACAGTTTGACCTTGAACAATGTGGTGCTGGATATGAAGAATTATACGGTAGCGTGGAGTTCTGAAAAGAACGGTTTTCTTGGTGACTTGTTCTTTGAACTTTGGCTTTGGAATGCTGCAACTGACAGTTTTCAGTATCATGAACGTTTTGTGCGTCTACGGTTTAACATGACGAGTTCTTAGTTATTTTTTTAGAAAGGCTTTACTCGCATTAGAAAAGGTTTGCGGATTTGTTGGAGATATGAGCTTGGAAAAGTTGAGAGTTGCAGTTGTTGGGTTGGGTAAGATGGGTTTGCTTCATGCTGGTATTTTGAATGTTCTGCCTGGTGTTCAGGTTGCAGCTTTGTGTGATAAGAGTGTTGTGCTTCGTAGGTTTTTGAAGAAGGTGTTTCGTGGAGTCCGTGTGGTGGATGATTTGGGGAAGGTTTCTGATTTGGATCTTGATGTGGTTTATGTGACGACGCCGATTTTCTCTCATTCTTCTGTTGTTAGAACTGTGTATTTGAAGAGGGTGGCTCGTAACGTGTTTGTTGAGAAGACGCTTGCGTCGAGTTATGATGAGGCGAAGGGATTGTGTGAGTTGGCTCGTAGTTTTGGCGGTGTTAATATGGTTGGTTATGTGAGGCGTTTTGCTGTGACTTTTAAGAAAGCAAAGGCTCTGTTGGATCAGGAGGCTATTGGCGAAATATCTTCTTTTAGGGCGTTTGGTTATTCTTCGGATTTTCTGGAGGGTGAGAATGGTTCTGGGGCTTCCGCGTCTAGAGGCGGTGTTCTCAGAGATTTGGGCTGTCACGTTGTGGATTTGGCCTTGTGGTTTTTTGGTGACTTAGAGGTTGACTCGGCTAAGGTGACTTCGTTGACTGGTGAGGGTTCGGAAGATTCTGCGTGTTTCACAGTTCGCGGGTCTGGTGGTTTGAAGGGTGGGTTTGATGTTTCATGGTGTATGAAGGATTATCGTATATCTGAGGCTGGTTTGTCGATAATTGGTTCTGAAGGAGTCATTGAGGTGAATGATGATAAAGTGGAGTTGAAGTTGAACGATGGAGGGTCTTCTGTTTGGCGTCGGCATGATCTTGATGATCATGTTGGTTTTTGGTTGGGCGGTCCTGAATTTTTCCGTGAAGACGAACACTTCGTCAGGTCAGTGATGGAGGGCGGTGATGCAGAGTCAGATTTTGTTAGTGCTTCAAGGGTCGATTATGTTATTGATCAGGTGAGCCGTAAGGCTGGCGAAAATGCA
>DAOVMU010000014.1 GCA_030630585.1 Candidatus Bathyarchaeota archaeon
AAGAACCCATACAGAATGATGCATATCCCCGGCGCAGGCGTCGGAGGTCACTGCCTTCCCAAAGACCCGTGGCTTCTAAAATACGGACTTGACGCTTACGGAACCCGAAAGTTTACACCTGAGCTTCTTGTCAAAAGCAGAAGGATAAACGATTTCATGCCGCAACAGATGCTTGATTTAATAGGAGAAGGGTTACTTGAGACAGGCGTGAAGCTGCAAGATGCAAAGATTTGCATACTGGGTCTCGCATTCCTTGCAAACTCCGATGATACGAGAAACACACCGACGCTCACACTTTACAATCTTCTCAAAACCATCTGCAAGGAAGTGGTAGTACACGATCCATTCGTTAAAGAGTTTGAAGGAGTCTCTCTCACAGACAACCTAGAAGACGCCTTAAGAAACAAGAATTGTGTAGTCATAATGACCCGTCACAAAGAATACGCGGATATACGCTTAGACCACCTTAAAGCCCTGCTTGCTACACCTGCAATAGTCGACGGTAGAAACGTCTTCAACCCCAAAGACTGTAAGGAAACTGGCTTCTGTTATCGCTGTGTAGGCGTAGGCAATAACCGCGCAATAGAAGGAGGAGCTTAAGACAAAGTTGCAACTCTATCACCCAAAATTTCAAGCAGCTCAGCATTTTCCCTCAGTTCATTTACAAAATCAAAAATCACTTTCTTCGCTTATAGCTTCAAGAAGAACATGCGTAGCGTAAACATTTTGACGAAAACGAGTCTCAGGATCAGTCATCTCCAAGCGCATTTCGGGATTAGCAGCAAAATAACCCGCGCCTTTCAATTTAACGAACCCCACGTACTCTACGCACCATCCTAAAGTATCCCTAAAAAGTTTTCAGCGACTTCACAAGTACCAATAAAAGACGTGTGATAAGAGAAAACTCCAGTGACAAAAGCAGTTAGGATGGCTAGGGTTTCATCAAAAGGCGGATCCAACCTTCTCAACCATATCTTCCACAACAACACATACATCAACTAGAGAGATGGTCAACAGAAATCTTACGCAAACAACAAAAGTTATGACATGGATCACACTATATAATTTATTTCTGGAGAATGTTTAAGCATGAAGGGAGTTATTCTTCATGGCGGTTACGGAACCAAACTTAGACCACTGACCCACACTGGTCCAAAACAGTTAATCCCTGTGGCAAACAAACCAATCTCACAATACGTGGTAGAAGACCTTCGAAACTCAGGCATAACAGAAATAGCCATAATCTTAGGAAACATCCACCCGGAGAAAGTGAAAGAACACTACGGAAACGGCGAAAGATTCGGTGTAAAAATCCAATACGTACAACAAGACAAACCGAAAGGAATAGCTCACGCAGTAAGCCTATGCAGAGAATACGCAAACAATCAACCCTTCATCATCTATTTAGGAGACAACCTGATAAAAGGAGGCATCAAAAACCACGTCCAAACCTTCAAAAACTCAAACCACGACGCAATGATACTCCTATGCCAAGTGAAAAACCCACAAAGATTCGGAGTCGCAAAATTCGACGAAAACGGAAAGCTTGTACAGCTTATAGAGAAACCAAAAGAACCGCCAAGCAACTACGCTTTAACAGGCATATACTTCTTCAAACCAGTAATCTTCCAAATGATAAAACAGCTAAAACCATCATGGCGAGAAGAACTCGAAATAACAGAAGCGATCCAACTGCTGCTAGAGAAAGGCTACAGCGTAGGCTACCAAAAAGTCCAGGGCTGGTGGAAAGACACAGGCACCCCCGAAGACATCCTAGAAGCCAACAGACTGGTCCTAGACGAGCTAAAGCCGGAGATAAAAGGCAAAATAGAAAACAACTCATCAATCCAAGGCAGAGTGTCCATAGGCAAAAACTCCACAATAAAAGAAAACGCCCTAACAAGAGGCCCAGCGATAATAGGAGAAAACTCAATAATAGAACCAAACGTCTACGTAGGCCCATACACAAGCATAGGAAACAACTGCACAATAAAAAGAGGCGAAATAGAAAACTCAATAATAATGGACAACTGCATAATAAACATAAACGATAGAATCACAGACAGCCTCATTGCGCCTCACTCAAAAATAATCTCCAACAACAACACACCACACGGAAAAAAATTCATCATAGGCGAAAGGACATATATTGAACTATAAAAAGGTGGAAACATGCTTAAAGGAATAATCATCAAACCGTTAGAAAGATTCAATGATGAAAGAGGCTCATTCACAGAACTCATGAGACAAGACTGGAAAAACATCCTAAAAGAAGACCGGTTCGTCCAAGCCAACTTCTCCATAAGCTACCCACGCATCATAAGAGCATGGCACAGACACCTAAAAGGACAAACAGACTACTTCATAGTCCTAAAAGGCGCCCTAAAAATATGTGCTTATAACCAAGAAACAAAAGAGCTAAACGAAACAATTTCAACAGGCCAAAACCCACAAATAGTAAGAGTTCCCGGACATTATTGGCACGGCTTCCAAGTAATAGGAAACGAAACAGCTTTCCTCCTTTACTTCACTACCAAGCTTTACGACTACAAAAATCCCGATGAAGAACGTAGACCATGGAACGACCGAACACTCATACCAGAATCCATCAACGGCAAAAAAGACGACCCAAGAGTCAGCAAATCATGGAACTGGAACTACCCACCCTACAAGTGAAACCCACATGAAAATCCTCGTGACAGGCGGACTAGGCTTCATCGGAAGCAACTTCTGCAGACACATAATCACAAAATATCCCGACGACAAAATTATTAACATTGACAAAATAGGAGTAGGCGCCAATCCAGCAAACTTGAAAGATCTAGAAAACGAAAAACGTTACAGATTCATCAAAGAAGACATCTGCAACTCCAAGCTGGTGAACAAAATAATCAAACAAGCAGACGCCGTAGTAAACATAGCAGCTGAAACACATGTAGACAGAAGCATCACACATCCTGCAGCATTCGTGAAAAACAACACTATAGGCACATTCACAATCTTAGAAGCAATAAGAAAACACAATGACAAAGCCAAACTCATACAAGTATCCACAGACGAAATCTACGGCGAAATACGACTGGGATCACACCAAGAAAATGACATGCCTAAACCATCCAACCCTTACTCCGCATCCAAAGCAGCAGCAGACATGTTCGTAACAGCGTACCATAAAACATACAACCTAAACGTAGCCATCACAAGATGCACAAACAACTATGGACCTTACCAAATGCCTGAAAAACTAATTCCCAAAACCATAATCAGAGCACTAAAAAATCTGCCCGTACCAATCTACGGCTCAGGAAAAAACGTCCGAGACTGGATATACGTGAAAGATCACTGTGAAGCTATCGACTTAGTCTTAAGAAAGGGAGAATCAGGTGAGATCTACAACATCTCAGCAGGAAACGAACTGCCAAACATCGAAATTGTCAAGAAAATACTTGACCTACTCAAAAAACCTCAAAGCCTGATAAGTTTTGTAGAAGATCGGCCGGGACACGACGCAAGATACAGCTTAGACTCTTCAAAAATCAGATCCAAAGTAGGCTGGAAACCTAAATTCTCCTTTGAAGAAACCTTAGCGGCAACTGTTAACTGGTATGTGCAAAATGAATCATGGTGGAAATCGTTAGCAACAGAAAAAATCCTTCACCCAACACCGTGGAAACTGAGTGATGCAGACTGAAAATATTAGTTACAGGCGCAAGCGGCTTACTCGGCTCCAAAATATGCGAATTAGCCACCAGAAAAAACCATCAAGTTTACTCTGCATATAATCAGCATAAACCCATTCACAGAAGGCCCATTCAACTTGACGTTACCGACAAAAACCTTGTCGAAAAAACACTGAGAAAAATAAAGCCTCAAGCTGTAATACATGCCGCAGCATTAACAAACGTAGACAAATGCGAATTAGAAAAAAAACTCGCTTGGAAAATAAATGTGGAAGGAACCAAAAACATCGCTGACTCCTGCAAAAAACACCAAGCTTATCTCGTTTACATATCTACAGACTACGTTTTCAACGGGGAAAAAGGAATGTACACAGAAAATGATGCGCCTGCCCCTATTAACTACTACGGACTCACCAAACTGAAAGGCGAGGAATACATAAAAAACTCAACAAACAAATACTGCATCTCCAGAGCCAGCGTGATCTACGGATCAACCCCGGCAACAGGCAAAACAAACTTTGCATTATGGCTACTGAACAAACTTGAAAGAGAAGAAGAAGTGAAAATCGTAACCGATCAATGGAATTCACCCACACTGAACACCAATCTAGCCAACATTATTCTTGAAGTCCTGCAACGAAAACCAACCGGAATCTTTCACCTAGCCGGAGCCACACGCCTAAACAGACACGAATTCGCTGAATCTCTAGCCGAAATCTTCAATTTAGACAAGAACCTCATAAAACCCGTTTCTTCTGAAGAGATTCCATGGATTGCCAAAAGACCTAAAGACTCATCGCTCGACATCAGCAAAGCATATCAAAAACTAAAGATTAAACCACTAGAAATACATGAAGCACTGAAGACAATGAAAAAGGAGATAGAACAAACCAAACAACTTGCAGATAACCTAAACTTTTCATTCTTTTCTTGATTTCCTCTTCCTTTGTGTACATGTTCTCTTCACTTTTCTCGGACGCGCATGCATCAATTGAGTTTACGAGACTGGAAAAACGCTGAACCAAAAAGGCGCTGTCGAACAAGTGGGGATAGAAATAGGAAATTTCATAAGTAGCGTCTTTAGAGCAAATCAGATAGGAACTGAAATGAATGTGCTTGTGACAGGCGGTGCGGGTTTCATTGGAAGTCATGTTTGCGATTCCTTAGCTGCCTATGATTGTGAAATAACAATCCTAGATAACTTCTCCGTTGGCTCAAGAAAAAACGTTCAGCACCTACTAGAACGAACGCCCCAAAAAGCAAAACTGCTTGGAGGGGACTGCACAAATCCTGTACACGTCAAAAGAGCCCTGGCAAACGCTGAGATGATCTTCCACTTCGCCGCTAACCCGGAAGTTCGCTTGGAACTAAGTGATCCTCGAACGTGCTTCAGACAGAACATCTATGCAACCCACGTTATACTGGAGCAAGCCATGAAAAACCCGAAAACGCGCACGATAATCTTTGCTTCCACATCCACGGTCTACGGCGAACCCGAAGTCATGCCGACCCCAGAAGACTATGCACCACTAAAGCCTATATCGCTCTACGGCGCATCCAAATTAGCCAGCGAAGCTCTCATCTCAGCCTACGCCCACACCTACGACAAAAAGGCCATAATCCTACGCCTGGCAAATACTATTGGACCAAGAAGCCAACATGGCGTAATCCACGATTTCACCGAGAAGCTCCGCAACAACACAAAACAACTCGAAATCTTAGGCGACGGAACTCAGACTAAATCTTACCTGTACATAGACGATTGCATAAAAGCCATAGAAATCGCCTGCAGAACCGCCAAAAAAAGGGTTGAAATCTACAACGTTGGCTCAGAGGACCAAATCAACGTGAAAGACATAGCCAAAATAGTCATAGAAGAAACAAAACTCAAGAACGTTAAACTCACTTTTACAGGAGGAGTGAACGGAGGTAGAGGTTGGATAGGAGACGTCAAAAACATGCTACTTGACATTACTAAGCTGAAATCTCTAGGGTGGAAACCTGAGTTCAACAGCAAACAGGCTGTAGAAAAAACGGTGAAAACACTTATCCAAAACCGTTAACATCAATCCAAACATCCCTTTTTTTCACCTTGAGACGCAGAGTCACAGGACCTAGAGAAAATAGTCTAAAGGTAACCCAAACTCTTCATTCTTTTCTTGATTTGTTCTTCCTCTTCTTTTGTGTACGTCTTCTTTTCCTCCTCGCCGTTTTCTTCTTTCACAACCTCTCTCAAAACGAGCTCCACGTAATCTTCTACGTTCTTGAAGTCTCCATCACTTTTCTCAACTCTATGTTTAACCAGATCATGCAAGTCCTTAGAAACATAAACTGCAACCTTATCCTTAACCATAATTTAACACCTTAAACTTCACCTAGTATCCATGAACAAATAACAAGATTTACTCTCAAAACAACATATCTAACCGCCCGTTTCATCTGCTTTACTGCTTCTTCACATGTAGCCTAAGGCTTTCAGCCTTCTTTCAGCGTCTTTAGATTCCAAGTCTGGAAGTTTCTTTCTGATCAAATAAATTATGTATTCTGTGGCGCTGCGGTATCCGCTTCCTTCTAAACATTCTGTAAGCTTATCATACAAAGGCTTGGGGAGGGGGATGTTCACGTACTTAACCACGGCTTAGCACCTTTTGTAATCACTTTTGGTGTTTTGCGTATTTATACTTCACTGATTCTTATATGATACGTCACTGACACAACACTTAAATATCGTGCTTGCCAGATTTGAAATATAAACAGTAACGGAAACCGGTTTCATGAACAAACCCCTTGAAGAACTAGAAAAGAAAAGCATAGCAATTATACGTGAAGCAAAAGCACAATTCAAAAACCCAGCAGTAATGTGGAGCACAGGAAAAGACTCCACGGCAGCAGTTTGGCTCTGCAAAAAAGCATTCCTAGGGAAAGTGCCCTTTCCCGTAATTCACATAGACACAAGCTACAAGTTTCCTGAAATCTACGAATTCAGAGATAAAATAGCAGAGGAATGGAACCTTAACCTGATTGTAACTAAGAATGAAAACGCGCTGAAAAAAGGGATGTCGCCGAAAAAAGGAAGACTAAACTGCTGCACAAAACTGAAGACAGAAGCCCTAAAAAACCTGATAGAAGAACGGAAATTCGACGCCCTAATACTGGCAATAAGAAGAGATGAACATGGAATCCGAGCTAAAGAAAGATTCTACTCTCCCAGAGATGAAGACTTCCATTGGAACTATGCGGATCAACCAGCTGAACTGTGGGATCTTTACGTTAGACCTTCGGAGGACTTCTCCCACATGCGGGTACACCCAATTCTGCACTGGACAGAGTTTGAAGTCTGGCAATACATGAAACAGGAGAAACTGCCTGTAAACCCGTTATACTTCGCAAAGGACAACAAAAGATACAGAAGCCTAGGCTGTATGCCTTGCACAGTTCCTATACCATCTAACGCAGCTACAATAGACGAAATCGTTGAAGAAATCAGAACGTCAAAAACACCGGAAAGAGCTGGAAGAGCTCAGGACAAAGAAAAAGCCTACATGATGCAGAAACTCCGAGCATTAGGATACATGTAAGGTAACGCCTATGATAATACTAGCTTTCGACGCCCTAGACCTACACCAAGTACAAAAATTCAACTGCAAAAACCTAATGCAAAAAGAACACGGCCAAACCGACCTTTCAGATTTCAATCAAGCAAGAACCGTAGTCCTATGGGCTTCTTTCCTAACAGGCAAGAACATGGAAGCAAAAATCCCCATAAAAACCCAATGGACATTTCAACTGTCACCTGAACAAACCTTTCTAAAGTCCTTCAAAACCTACAAAACCATTGATGTACCAGCTTTTTCATACAAACAAAAAAATCATGAGGAAGAAAGAAAACTGCTCAAGGCTTACTTTGAAGAAAAGGCAACAATAGAAGAATGTGACGCGGCTGTTTGGAGAAACCACGAAGAAAACAAAAAAGAATTCTTCAGCCACCTAGGCAAGTCGGATCTGATTATGGGTTACTTTGACCTTGCAGACTTTATTGGTCACCTAAGCTTCGGAATCACAGAGAAAATGGCAAAAGTATACCATGAACTTGACAAAATAGCAGAACAAGTCAAAAACACAGGCGACTTTGTTCTAATAATTTCAGATCATGGAATGAAAGCTCTTGGAAGATTCGGAGACCACAGTAAGAACGGGTTCTACTCATCAAACCATAAATTAGGGCTTAACCTTCCAAAAATAACCGGTTTTTACGATTTAGTTAGGAGAATTGCAGAAAATGAGCATGCCACGAATTAATCTGGTAGTTGTAGGCCACAAAGACCATGGAAAATCCACATTGATCGGTAGACTACTCTACGATTCCAAAGCTATTCTTGAGCAAAAACTAGACGAAATCAAAGCAGAACTGAAAGAGACTGGAAAAAAATTTGAATTCGCCTTTCTACTTGACAGTTTAGAGGAGGAAAGAAAAGGCGGACTAACAATAGACATAATGCACACTCCTTTCAAATCCAAGAAATACCTGTACACAATCATAGACTGTCCAGGTCACAAGGAATTCATTAAGAAAATGCTTACTGGCGCATCCCAAGCTGACGCAGCTGTACTCGTAGTTTCAGCGAAAGAAGGAATCGAAGATCAAACTCGGCAACACGCTTTTCTAATCAAAACATTAGGCATAAAACAACTAGTTGTTGCAATTAACAAAATGGATGCTGTTGCCTACGAAGAAAGCCAATATCAAAAAACATGCAATGAATTAAGGCAAATTCTCCAAAGCTTAGGCTACGAAAACGTGCCAATGATACCTGTCTCAGCCATAAAAGGAGACAATGTGTACAGAAAATCAGAAGAAACCAAATGGTACAAGGACTCAACGCTAATTGGCACATTGGACGAAAACATGGTTCCACACACTTCGCAATCGAACAAGCCGTTAAGAGCAGTCGTTCAAGACATCTACTTGCAAGAGGACAACGTAAAAACCATTGCCTGCAAAATTGAAACAGGAACGCTTCTACCGGGAAAAAACGTTGTTTTTAACCCTTCAGGAAAAAAAGGCTTGGTGAAAAAAATTCTAATCTTCAACTCGATAGCAGAAAAAGCCAAACCAGGAGACTCCGTAGACCTAATCATAAATGGAATCGACACCGTTGAAAGAGGCGAGGTACTAAGCTACCCTGAAAACCAACCACAAAACATTAGAAAGTTCACGGCTGAAATAATCCTGTTCTCAGACACCCAAATAAAAAACGGTGACGAAATAACAATCCGATACGGAACAGCTGAAAAAAAATGTAAAGTCCATAGAATCCTAAGCGAAATCGATTCAGTTAACCTTACAATCAGCGCAAAACTTCCAAAAGCCTTAGAAAACAACAGTGTTGGAGAAGTCGAGCTACTTGCACTTGAACCATTATGTATAGAAAGACACGCCGATTTTCCCGAACTTGGAAGATTCATTATTGAAGGAAAGAAAGGAGCAGTAGCCGCCGGAATAGTTCTCGCCACATCTGAATAAACCGTTCTGAACGTAAACCCGAAAACCACTTCTCAAGAAAAAAAGCGTCGGGCTAATCAAGTAGACCTGTGGAACCCATGTATGAAACCATAATCATCTTCATCATCGTAGGGTTTATCGCTCAAATGATAGATGGAGCGCTTGGAATGGCCTACGGAGTCAGCTCAACAACTGTATTACTCAGCATGGGTGTGCCACCAGCCACGGCAAGCGCAAGCGTGCATACAGCAGAAGTGTTCACAACCGGCGTATCTGGGCTGTCACACCTAAAGCTTGGAAACGTCAACAAAAAATTGTTCTGGAAGCTCCTTGTTCCAGGAGCAATAGGCGGCGCTCTAGGAGCATACATTCTCACTTCCATACCTGAAAGGATGATAAAACCCTTCGTTGCTTTCTACCTCCTCGTAATGGGTATAGTAATACTTCGAAAAGCATTCAGAAAAATCCGAGAAAGCAACGTCACGACAAGGCTTTTTTCATTAGGATTAGTTGGAGGATTCTTTGACGCCATAGGGGGAGGCGGCTGGGGACCAATAGTAACATCCACTTTAGTAGCGAAAGGACATAATCCCAGATTCACCATCGGCTCGGTCAACCTCGCAGAATTCTTCGTAACCGTAACCGAAGTCGCTGCTTTTCTCACAACAATAGGATTAATACAATGGGAAGTAATCGTGGGCTTAATCGTTGGAGGAGTTATGGCAGCTCCTTTAGCAGCATACGCCTGCAAGAAACTGCCGTCCCGAACATTAATGATAATAGTTGGAACCCTAATTATAGCTCTAAGCATAAGAACCATGTACCTAGCTTTATCATGAGAAAAGAATGCAAGAAACACAAGTGCACCCAAAAAGCACACTCGTGTATCAGCCATAGAATCTTGGGGACATGAGGGAAGGGCCATTAAAGGAAAAGGGTGTAGCAGTTGGATAAAAGAACCTATGAAAACGCGCACAGTCATGAGATGGCAACTTCGATTCAGCAAGTCAGTTTCCACAGCTATCAATTTGCCTAACTTTATCCGCTCAGCTCTTTTTCATTGCTTCGTCGTAAGAAATAATGTTGAAAACTAGGGGGAGGGGGGGACGTGAAAAAATGATTTCCACATACTCTCTAGGTATCAAGAAATAGTGGGGCGTCATCCTGTTTTCTGAAGGGCGAAATCAAACTTTCATATTGATTGCTATCAATCTTGAACATAGCAAGACTATGTAATGCCCAAGTTTGGCATAGCATGCGCTAATTTCTTCATTGTCACTTGGAGAAAAACGTGCTCTCTTTCATTTCCTCAGCTAAGCTGCAGCCGTCACTGCGTGTTGGCAATCTTGGATTTGCCAAATGATTCGCGCATATTTCCTAGCGAGTCGCTGTTTCAGTTGGCCGTCTTCTAAAGCATCTATAATTTGCCGTAAATGAAAGGCACGACGTATCAGTGTTTCAATTCTCAAAAATATCACCTCTTTAGGCAACTAGACTTAGAGCGGTAACGTATATCTTTCTAATAAGTGTTGCGTGTAGCACACACCTACGCATAAAATGTAATCACTCTCTCTCTTATACTGTGTGCGAAGACGCAAAGGCTTCGCGTCCCTTTCTTAAGCCACCTAGTCATCTTGTAATTTTCTCTTGCGCGTACAAGCCTACTGAGAAGATAATTCATTACTCTTTATTGGTTTCCAAGGCTTCAGTAAGCACTGGGTTTTCAACGTGAGCTTCCACAATGTCAGCTTGCTCAATCGCGGCTTGTTCGTCTAAAAGCTCCTCGTTACATGAAGGACAGCTTATGAGGATCTTAAATTTCGGCAACTTGCCCTTTGTTTTGACGCTTCTGTAAAGTTTTGTCCAGGCGTTTCCGCATTGTCTGCATAGGAAAACCACTTTCTCGCTTTCTTTTCCCGCCTTTCTATATGAATAATAGCCAGTAATAGTTGAAGCAGTAATTGTCAAACCAATTAACAACAGACCTGTTCTGAAAACTGTCCAGTAGGGTGTGGCCCAGTTAAGACTGAAACTGAGATTATAATCATAAAAGGTGTTATTGACGATCCAATCTAGCTGCAACAGCATAATCATAGCTAAAACCAACGTCCCATCCATCAGCAAAAACGGAGCACACGCCTTCAATTTTTCAGTTTTCATGATTTCAACCTTCCTTAATATCACCGACTCAACTAGCATAAATCTTTTTTTCACTTATGATCTTAGTCACTAGAAGCCTAGTCGGTTCTGCTATGCATAGCCTTATGGGCGATGATGTGACCTTAATGAACAACTTTCTTATCTAAACCGACACGTATGTCGTCTGTCTTCTTGTCCTCAGCTTTTCCTAGAACAACATTGCAATAAGGACAAACATTTACAAGTCTAGGCTTATCACGACTGAAATCAAGCATGACTAAGGGCTTAGTGAAAACCTTTTTACAGGAGGGACAAGAAATAACCATAGAGTTATTTCTCGCAGGTTGAACTTTGCTAGTGCTGGGCTTTTCCTTACGCTTTGAACCACGTTTGTTATTCTTGTTCTTGTTCCAGAAATCGAAACCTAAGGCAACCGCGCCTAGAATCGATGGGCCGATAAGCCAGACATAGATTAAATTCATGGTTACCCAATAGGGCTGAGCCCAAGCAGGATCAAACTCTAAACCGAAGTTGTAGAGTTCACTGTGAATTAGCCAGTCAAGCTGACCTAGCAAGAAAAGGACAAGAAATGAGCTTATGAACCAAAAAATGAGGACAATTCGAGTGAACTGACCTTCCATAAACTGTTGCCAAGTCATATCTCAAGCCCAAACTAAGGAGCAGCGAAGAACAATAAAAAAGGTTATGAATGGAGAATTCTTATCCAAAATATTGTTTCAACAACGAACTCGCCTGAAAACAAACTAGATAAGGAAATATGCAATGTCGAAATCTCCGAATGAAAACCAAAGCGAAATTAATTCGTACGCATTTGAAACCTTAAGAAACCATGAAACGTTGGATGTTAGTTTGTTTCCTCCAACTTTGCTGGCAGGTACTCATCTACAATGTACGTTAAGCCATATCTGCTGAAAGCCTCTTGCTCCGCCTTCTTTCTTATTTTCAGAAAAGTTTTGATTTCTCTCTGCCATAATGGATCCTTATAGCGTGGGTCCCTCTGCAACTCATACAGCCTTTTTATGTCAACTTGATCCAGAGGATCTGTCGGCAACTTGTAATCTACAATGTCTGTTGCCCAGACTCCGCTCCATATAGCATCAGGAGTAGTTAGTTCCCTTAGGTGTGCAGCGTTTGCGGAACCTGATATTATAACCATGGCTATATGCATTCCCCAAGGGTCGCCGTCCGTGAAAATGTAGGTTGAAAGATCCAGCTCTCTGTTAAGCCTCCTAATGAAGTGTCTTGTTGCTCTTGGAGCTTGTCCCGCCGTCAAAACAAGTATGGCGTTAAACTTTTTATGCACGTTTTCTTCTACGAACCGCGTGAACAAGCCGCCCTTCTCTATAGCTATGACCTTGTCCGCTGTTGTGCTTACAAACTCTGATGAAGTTAAAGCTGGTCCAATCATGATACCGTCAGGGTGGGAGGTTAAGTTTAACGTTTTTCCTTCATAACCTGGCACTGTATACTCTATTGTTAGGTCGCCGAAGACTGCTGAACGTTCTTCTGGAAAGACGTTGAAATCTTCTCTAGACAATCCTAAAACTGTTTCTAGATCCGTTATGATGTTGTTTGATTCTTGCTGATCTTTGAATTTCATCTCGTACGCTTGTGCAGAATAATAAACGTCTCTTAAAGTTGATGTTTTACGCTGTGAAGTGAGTTCATGGGAAAACAATGCAGTCCAAACAAGCTGTGTGAAAGGTCTTATGTGACGTATATTACGGGCGTTTCTCCGAACTTTCCTGTCTCCAAGAATGAACTGCCTTACTTGAGAGTCATAACGAATGTTTTCTGTTGAGCGACTCGGTATTTCTATTGAAGGAAAATATCCCCTGTCAAGTTGCTCGTGGATTTCAAGCCCGAAATTCTCCAAGTCTGCTAGAACTTCTTTTTTCCTTTCTATTATGAAACTTTTATGTTTTTTAGGTTCCAAATTTTTTCACACTTCTCAAAAGTTTCTCTATGTCCGGGTTTTTTTCCTTGCCAGCAAGCTGTGTTGAAAACTTGGCGATTTTCGGTAGGTATTTGCTGAAAATATCAAGTCTTTTCCGCTCTCTGTCCACATGCTCCCTTCTCGTTAGGAAGCGTTGAAGTCGCCGTGCCACATCTCGTAGTCCATTGGCTATTTCTCTTCTAACCTCTGGTCTATCGGCAATGAATTCTTTCCCAACAGTTTTGTATGGAATCTTAGTGCTGCAAATATGCACTGCCACGGCCACAGGCATGTCGGGTGTAACCTTATATCTTCGCCAATTCATATTGTTTATCACCATCGTTGAAACATCGCTTGCTTCATCATAAAGCAAAGGTATTCTGTTGGCAAAACGGTGAATCAGGAAGCTGCCTCTCCTTGGAATTTGTCCACCGTAGGCAACTGCCACTTCAACAATGAAGGGGTGACCCGCGTAAGTTGACGG
>DAOVMU010000024.1 GCA_030630585.1 Candidatus Bathyarchaeota archaeon
CTTCCAGCAGCACTCATAATGAGGTATTTGAAGCCAGCTTCTATAGACTCCCACTTTTGTTTTCGAAAGGCAACAAGAGCATAAGATGTAAGGCACATAAGCTCCCAGAAAACGAATAAGGTGAAAAAATCGCCTGCGAAAACTATGCCTGTCATGCCTGCAATCATGCCAAGCACAAGTGTGTAATACATTGTCAAGCCAAAGTCGTGTTCCATAAACTTTATTGAGTAAACCGTGACAAACAATCCGATTATCACGTAGAGAAATGCCATGAAGATGCTGAGCATGTCTATTTCGAGGCACGCTCCAAGAGGAGGTTGACCGAGAACCAAGACTATGCCTTTTTCGACTACTTCAGTGTATAATCCATAGAGAAGATAAGCAACCACCAAGAGACTTACTGAGGCATAGATACCTTGAACCTTTCGCCAACCCTTTTTATACGCTACCCAACCTACTGCAGGGGTTGCGACCATAAACATGAGAAGGGCATCTAATGGCGTCGTAAACATATTCAACGGCTCTCCAACATTGAGATGTCTTCACTTAAGTTGTTGTGCGAAAAAGCTGTCGAGGACATCTGAACGTTTGATTCACCACTTCAGCCGCCTCAGCTTCCGCACATCCAAAGTTTTGTAATGCTTGTAAGCATGAGTAACTATTGTCAAGGCTAGTGCGGTGACGCATCCTGCAAAACCTATTGACATAATCACAATGCTGTGGCCAAGCGGATCTATATAACCTGCGCTTCTGTAAGCGGAAAAAGCAATAAAGCTTATGTGAGCAGCGTTCACCAAGATTTCAAGTCCCATGACAAGTTTGATCATGTTCCGCTTTGAAACTAGACAATACATGCCGATTATGTACAGGGCAACAGCACATGCAATGTAGCTATTAAGCGGAATCACTTTTCCCTCTCCTCAATTCTCAGCAATGCCATGCAGCAAGCGGCCGCAGCAAACAACACAAACGCCTGTGCAATTAGGTCCATCACCCTATAATTCCACAAAAACTGGCTGACTTTTTGCCCTATTATAGCTGTTTCATTTTCCACAAGCTCTGCCGATATACGTTCTGAGTACTTGAACACTGGAAATTCATATTCAACCATAAGCATCGAAAGCATTATCATTGCCAAAACAGCACAAGTTAGCCCAGCTACTCTAACCCGATGTATCTTCATATTTCATGTTTCCTCCTCTCTTTTTGTTAACGTGACTGCTGTTATGAAGAGAACAATTACACCGCCTGCGTAGACTAAGAGTTGAAAAACAGAAACGTATGGTGCGTTAAGTAGCCAAAACAAGGCTCCTATAGTGATACATGTTCCGCAGAGGCAGATCGCAGCATGAAGCAAATCCTTCAGTTCAACAGTTAACAACGCCAGTAAAATAGTGAGAAATATCAACGTAATTTGCAACATATCAATAATGTAAACCCTCTCCACTTAGTATCGCACATAAAAGTTTGGATGATTTCATTTAAACACTTCCCACCAAGAGACACTGCGAAGCGAACATAAAAAGGTTAAATAAAACACCTCTCCAAGATTGATCAAAAAGGACCGTGAAATAATGTACATCGACTTTCTAGTTTCCTTGCCTTTCGTCTTCGTTGTATCCATTCTTGTGGGACTAATCATCTATTTCATAGGGTGGAAAGTTGCGGCGAAAGGTGAAAAAACTGCGGGCAAGGTTGCCCCGTATGCTTGCGGTGAAGAACTCCCTCCGCGAAAGTTTCAGGTGGATGTCGAAGAATTTTTTATTTACGCCGTCTATTTCCTCATCTTTGACATCTTTGCATTCACTCTCGTTACATCGCTGAGTACGCCAGGTTACTTCCCAACGGTTTACGCCCTTATTGTCTTAATGGCAGTCGCAATCTTAGCACCGTTGTGGCGGCGAAAATAAAATGGGTTTGTTTAAATGGGCCCAGACTAAATCTCCTTGGATCATCCATTTCAACACAGGCGGCTGTAACGGTTGCGACATAGAACTAGTAGCAGCCCTTACTCCAAGGTTTGATTTAGAACGTTTCGGGATACTATTAGAGGGAAGTCCGAGACACGCAGACATACTTGTTGTTACGGGTCCAGTCACTCTTCAAGTCAAAGATAGGCTTGTACGAGTATATGAGCAAATGCCCGAACCAAAACATGTCATAGCTATAGGCACATGCGCAATCAGCGGAGCACCATTCAACGAGTGCTACAACGTTCACGGAGGAATAGACACTGTGCTTCCAGTAGATGCCTATGTCCCAGGATGCCCGCCAAAGCCTGAAGCCATCATAGATGGAATCGTAAAACTAATTCAAAAAACAAAAGAGAGCGAAGGAAATGGAAAAGGAAAATGAAATAGTAGAAATGCTGAAGGAGTTTCTCAAAGAAAACTTTGTTAAAGCAAACATTCCTAATAGACGGAGAATTTTCGTTCACATAAAAAAAGATGCGTTGAAAGATACTGTAAAATATTTGGTGAAAGATTTGCAGTTCAAGCATTTATCCACAATAACTGGTGTGGATTTAGGTAAAAAAATAGAAGTTATATATCATTTGGCATATAAAGGCTCAATTGAGCTTTCATTAAGGCTTACCGTTTCGAAGAAGAATCCAAGCGTCTCAACTATCACACATTTAATTCCCGGTGCAGTTCTTTATGAACGTGAGGTTCATGAACTTCTAGGAGTGAACTTCGAGGGGCATCCAGATTTATCGCCGCTGATCCTCCCGGAAGAGTGGCCTGAAGGCGTTTATCCGTTAAGGAAGGAACATGAGCTTGCGTATCTTAAAGAAATAACTTCTAAGAAGAGTAAGAGGGAGAAAAGAAATTGAGTCATGGTTCAATTATTAAAATTCCTTTTGGCCCTCAGCATCCAGCTTTGAAAGAACCAGTAAACTTCCTTTTTGAAGTTGACGGAGAAACAGTTGTGAATGTTAAGCCGCGTATAGGCTACAATCATCGTGGAATAGAAAAAGCCTTTGAACTCAGAACCTACACACGAAACATTTACTTAGCCGAAAGAATCTGCGGAATCTGCTCAGACGCACACACCACATGCTACACACAAGCAATAGAAGAGCTGTTAGGTGTAGAAGCCCCGCTGAGAGCCAGATACATCCGCGTAATAATAGCCGAGCTTGAAAGAATCCAGAGTCACGCGCTTTGGCTTGGTCTGGTTGCACATGAAATAGGCTTTGACACACTTTTCATGTATATTTGGCGAGACCGTGAAACAATCTTGGACATATTTGAGATGATTTCAGGTAACCGCATACACTATGCCATGAACACCATAGGCGGAGTACGAAGAGACATACATGCAGCCATGATGCCGAAAATCAAAAAGGGCTTGGACCTCATGGAAAAAAGGGTTAAATACTATTTGGATGTTGTGCAAACTGAGCAAACTATTTTGAAAAGAGCTACTGGTGTAGGCATTTTAAAGCCGAAAGACGCTGTGGACTTGTGTGCTGTTGGCCCGATTTTACGTGCAAGCGGCATAAAAAATGATGTGAGAGCAGATGATCCTTATGCGGCTTACAATGAAATTCCATTCAACGTGATTACATGCGACGGTTGCGACATTTTAAGTAGAATAATGGTTCGACTCGAAGAAATGCTGGAAGGCGTAGAAATCGCCAGGCATGCTCTAGACAGTATGCCTGAGGGAGTTATTAGAGTTCGCGTTCCAATGAAGGTTCCTCAAGGAGAGGTAGTTTCAAGAGTTGAAGCACCTAGAGGAGAACTAATTCATTATGCTAAGTCAAACGGAACTACAAAGCCGGAACGTTACAAGGTAAGAAGCCCAACCCTTGGAAACATTCCCGCATTGTGCAAAATGCTTCTGGGTGGATATGTGGCTGACATACCTATAGTGTTAGCTGGAATCGACCCGTGTTTCGCTTGTATGGATCGTATGGCTTTCATTGACACAAAAAAGAACAGAAAATGGGTTCTGACTATGCCGCAGTTACGAAGGAAGTATAAAAGAAAATGCATGCAGAAATAACTTCGTTGTTAGCAATCCTAGTTTTTCCAGGAGTCATTTTCCTTTTTGTCTTAGCCTTCTTTTACGAGTGGGTTGACAGAAAATTCTTTGCGAAACTGCAAAACAGATATGGACCATTACATACGGGGGCTCATGGTATTTTGCAACCTCTTGCAGATTTTTTGAAACTGCTTTCCAAAGAGGATATTACGCCATTTGCTTCTGACAAGCTTATATTTGCTTTAGCCCCGATCTTTTACCTTGCCTTGCCATTAACAACACTTTTCGTAGTTCCGATCTTGAGTCAAACAAGCCTTATAACCTTCGAGGGAGACCTTATTTTCGTCCTTTTCACTTTCACTTTGATAATCATGACTGTTTTTCTTGCCGGCTGGAGTTCAATAAGTAGATTTAGCACAATTGGAAGTATTCGAGCTACGCTTCAAATGTTAGGTTACGAAATTCCAATGGGTTTGGTTACGATTGGCCCGGCAATAGCAGCAAAGAGCTTGTCAATAAGCAAAATAGTTGAATGGCAGTCGCTTCATTTTTGGATTGTCTTCTTACAGCCTCTTGGATTTGCCATATTCACCATATGCCTGCTCGCTGAGTTACAGTTTGTGCCTTTTGACATTCCGGAAGCTGAAACTGAAATTGTAGCTGGTTGGCGAACAGAGTTCAGTGGAAGAAAATTAGCGGTGCTTCGACTTGGAAAGGACTTGGAGCTGGTTCTTGCATCTGCCTTAATCACATCGCTTTACTTAGGTGGACCTCAACAATTCTGGCTCATTCCACCAATCATCACTTTCTTGGTGAAAACCACTTTCGCTGTAATGTTACTCTCCCTTCTAAGAGCGGTATTCGCTAGGTTCCGAATAGACCAAATGCTTACTGGAACGTGGAAATATTTGCTTCCGCTTGCAACTTTCCAGGTAATCCTGATCCAGCTTGGTTTTGGGGGATGAAAAAATGGCTCTGATAAAAGAAGCATTGAAACAGCTGTTTCGTAGACCAGCCACGTTGAAGTATCCTTACGAAAAGTTAAACCCGCCTGAAGACTTCAGAGGCCGTCCAGTTTGGAACATGAAAAAATGTATCGGTTGCGGACTCTGCTTTAAAGTGTGTCCTTCAGGAGCCATAGAAATGATTGGAAAAGGGTTGGAAGCGGAAATTAACCATTATGTTGACCGTTGCATGTTCTGTGGACAATGTGCAGAAACATGTCCAAAAAACGCCATTAGAATGAGCGAAGAATACGAGCTAGCAGAGTTTGACCGTTCTAAAATGCTTCACAAATATAAAAGAGATACTTGACAGACTTTACATATTCATACACTCTAATTGCCCGAGGAACAGATTTCATAACACTCGCAACTACGGCTTAACCGTATTTGAAAAGACTTGCCACAGAAAAACCAGAACTGTATCGCTAAGGAGCGGTATTTACATTTTTGGCAGTTGAAAAATTTATTATTTGTCACTTGACAAAAAGATCTGGTAGGCGCTTGACTGATGAAAATCCAGAGAACTCTTACGGTGATAGTTGGCGTAACGCAGAGCATGATAGCGATGTTAACAATCATCTTTGCTTGTATTCTTTATTCCAACGTTTTGGATGTTCAAACATGGTTGAACGCAACGGAGAAATCCCAGCATTTACACACATTGACTCTTTTCGGTTTCGGGTTTTTTTCTCTCATAAGCGGATTATTTCTTGTCTACGAGTGGTCAGAGTCACGCTGAGAGGGAACTATGCTTGTTGAAAACAAAAAGGGTGCGTGGGTTTTTCGATGCACTAATGATGGGACTAAGTGGCGCTATAGGCTTTGAAATTTTCGTACTGCTGGACTATCCTTATTTCAACTTGGAGCTTGGATCCAGCATTGTGTTTGCGCTTCTTCTGGCAGGCTTGGTGAACTTGTTGATCATGCTCAACTACTGCGAGCTTAGTACAGCTATTCCTGAAGTAGGCGGCGCATACACTTACATAAAGGCAGCTTACGGAGGCTTTGTGCCTTTCATCTTTGGCTGTTTCCGATGGCTGGCTAGCGTTTTTGGAGCAGCATTGGCCGCCGTAGTTTTTGCTCAACAGCTCTCTTACCTTTCAAGAGTTACTCTGAACGTCCAAGGCTTCGACTTGGCACAAACGTCGCTTATTACGATAATTGTGGTTGTCGCCATAGCAGCCCTCAGTATCAAAGGAAAGAAAGGAGTAGGCACATCCATTGTTTTTGCCTTTGTTGCAATATTCGCCATCTTCCTCAGCAGCGGATTACTACATGGGTTAACTCACGTGGAAGTTATTCCGAAAGATTTGCCCAACGACATTTTCAAAATCTCCGCAGCTACAGTCTACACGTTTCCCATGTTCTTTGGAGCACGCTCCCTCATAGCAGGAGCAGCACAGATTAAGCACCCGGAGAAAAACCTTCCTAAAGCTATACTCTTGTCGTCGCTGCTAATAATTCCCCTTTACGTCGGTGTCGCATATGTAGCCGCGGGGATAGTTCCGCTAGAAGAAGCTCGTCTTATGCGTGAAGTGGAGGGTTGGCAAGTTCCCTTTCTCAACCTTGCAGCTCAAAAAATCTTCCCTCCAACCGGCGGCGCCTTGATCGCCATTGCAGGAATGGTTGCAAGCATCTCCGCGTTGGGCACTTCTTTAACTGTTCAGGCAAGCATACTCCGAGGAATGAGTCGAGACACGTATCTGCCAAGGTTTCTACTTTCGGTTCATCAACGGTTTGGAACCCCCTACCTCGCAATCATCGCTGGTTCACTTTTCGTACTGTTTCTAAGCGCGATAGGACCCGTAGAGTTCCTTGGATATGCCGCCAGCTTTGGATCTCTCTTTGTCTTTGCTGTAGTCAATCTCTCTCTTCTAAAGCTTAGAAAGAAAAAGCCGTACATGGAAAGACCATTTAAAACCCCACTGTATCCTTTCACACCCATCGCTGGCACAGTTATATCCATTGTCCTTCTCTTGTTTCCTCTGTTCCATGAGGAAGCTGCAATTGCGTTAACGTCTTGTGTTGGGTTAACAGTGTTGGTTTTGATGACGTATTATCTTAGGATGACTGGGCGTTATCGTCTCCAGATAGCTATAGGAGGAGCTGGTCTAGGCGTAGGAGTCTCGTTAACTTTGCTAACCTGCCTATTTGAGGCAGGGGTTATGTCCCCCATTTTTCCAAGTGTACCTAGTTACATCACATTCTTTATCGGGGCAATAACCGTCATAGCAGGCATTTTGAACATTACCGTACACCATTAAAAAGAGAATTGCACACATTCTGAATGTTAGAGAAAACTTGTTTCACGTTAAGATTTTGCACAAAGATTCGCATTTCCTTTCTGAGAACCAGCCTTCCTCCTTGAGCTTTTCCAACCCTTCTTTAACTGATTCACATGATTTTTTTGTTCGCATTATGTTAGTTTTGACGCAAGCCTCATTCATTTCTCGATTGAACACAGCGTTTTGTTCCATCAAAAGGGCAAACTTATTCAGATGCGAAACCAGTTTTTTGGAACGCGGTTGAAGCAACTGGGTGATTTTGGCCTTGCCAAATGCTCCTTTAATCTTTGCTGAAAAATTCACGCTGTTTACTATTGACGGCGGAAAATATGCATAACGTTTTCCTGATTCAGATCGATAGCAGGCTAGGTAGAAAGGCATGTAAATTAGTTCATGTTTTTTCTGCTTTAGTTCAACTCCAAGCCTATGAAACTTATCCGTAAATTTTTCCCTCAGTTTCGCCAGTTTATCAATTTGTTCAATTATGCTTGAAGTCAACTCTTCAAACTTCTCCGTTTCTTCCTCATAGATTCTGATCTTGGCGTCCCGCGAAGATTCAATTTCCACCAAATCCTTTGTAGTTTCCCTGATTTTTACGTCACATTGCGACTTTAATTCGAAAATTTTCAGGTTTTTCTTGTCTTTGACTTCCTTTATCTTTTTATCAAGTTCCTTAAGTTTAGTTTCAGTTTGGGAGAGCTGTTTCTTGAGCTTGCTTCTCTCTTCCTTCCATTTGTGTTCACCAACATCATCCTTGTTAATTGTGCAAGTCTTTATTTCTGCTTCACAATGTTCAACTTCTTTAGCTAATTGCTCTTCTGTTTTTTCAAGCTTGATTTTTTCTTGATGCAAGCCAAAAAGTTTTTCTTCAACTTCTTTTGAATATTCCGTCACTTCATCATCGTAGCGCTTACGTATCTCGTTAACTTCCTTCTTGATAGACGCCTTGCATTTTTCGATTTTTCCACTGAATATTTCCTTTGTTTTCTTGATTTCTTTACGGATTGCTTCCACGAAGTTCTCAGTTTTTGTGCTAAGCAGTTTCATGCTCGAGTAAAGAGCGTTAGCTTCCTCTACGAATTTTGATTTTAAGCCTTGGAGTTCTTCCATAATGGAAGCGATTGAAGATTCATCAAGGGTAGGCGAGACAATCACCACGTTGGATAACGGAGTCTTGATTGGTGTAGCTTCAGATAGATATGGAACGAATTCGTGAAGAAATTCAGGATTTGAAGTGAGTCCATCTATTATTTTTTTCTCTTCGCTGCCCGGAGCTTTAAAGTAATTAAGGTTATGCGAGAGAAATGTCATGTAAGCTTGACGCGTTTTGGAGCTTCTCTTCATGTCATCGACAAAAACCTGTATGTCTGGAATAGTTAAATAAGTCAACGTTTGGGAAGTAGTGCTTAATCCGTCGAAAAACAGACCCGTCTTGTCCAGAGTAACCAGCCAAAACGGATAAAAAACTTCCGCAATGAAAACTAATTTTTCCGGAGGCTGCTTCAGAAGGAATCCTCGACCCTTTGCTCTCTCCAACTCAGCCAAACAAAAAATCGCGGCTTTTTCAGTTTCTTCTGCAAACGGCTCCTTGCGATTCTCGGACGGACTAGAGAACGGCAGAATAAGCTTTTCAGTTTTTTGAGGCATGCTTTTCACCGTTTACATCCTCATCTAATGAATTCAAACTAAGGTTGATTTGTAACTTGCAGAAGTATTAAGACATCGCATATATATCTTAGCCCTGACTAAGCAGTCTGCCAAAAACAGGAAAATTCTGCAGAAAAGACTTTAAGCTAATAAACGAAATCAGTGTCGCAGGAGTCAGTCTATGGCAAAGAAGAAGAAAAAAAAGGAAATTGTGGTGCGCGCACCTTCTAAACCTGTTACCCATCCTGAAAAAAAGGCTGAAAGAGCTGCAGAGAAGGCTTTAGAGGAGGAGAGATTCAGTGTTCTTCAAATCTCACACAAGGTTGGGACATACTTTAGCGCTTCACTTTTAATGTCAGGGGTTTTACTTCTTTGTCTCTTTACATATGTGACAGTAACCGGTCACTTAGATTGGATGACAGTATCGCCTCAAGCTACATTTTCTGGCTTTATAATATGGATTCTTGTGAGCATAACAAATATTGTTGGCGGCCTCCTTCTAATAGGAAGCGAATAGTTTTTGAGGGAAAGCAGATATTATTTGCGTTTTCGATAGATGTGGAAGCCGTCGATTTCGTCAACTTTTTCAAAGCCAACCTCAATCAGCTTGCGGATCTCGTCTAGCGTTTTAACAGCTTTGACGTGAAATTCGTCAGTTTCTTCTTTGAAGAGAGCTTGCTCAAGATTTATGTAGATTTCTGTCGACTGCAAGCGTTTATGTCCGAGCAGTTTCTTAACGTGGTAAACGTTCTGCGTTTTATGGTATTCGATCGTTGCTTTCCAGTGGCGGAAGGTTGTGAATGCGATTTTAAGGAGTCGTGGATTTCCTAGTTTCCGCGCTAGTCTTCGACGTTGTTGCTGGAAGCTTGTATGCATAGTCGGGTAGTTAGACAAGAGTCTGTTGTTGGCTTTTTTTGGAAGAGTCTTTATTCTCCTGATAAATGCATTTGAAATTGGACATATTCTGGCGTTGTGCCCCTTCACCGGATGGTTTATTCTTACGGTTTTTGATTGGAAGTTTATGTCAGTCCATGTTATTGCTAGCAACTCGCCTGGGTTGGTTCCAGTGTCTTTTAGTCCTTGTAGAAAGGTGCCCATGATTTTGCCGCAGCCGTTGATTAAAGCGTCGATTTCCTTTTCTAATGGAATGAAGGGCAGCTTCTCGCGTTTTTTGTATCTTGGTTTTTTCCAGCTTAATCCCAGCATCTCTAGAAAGCTGCCGTATGCTTGCACCGCCAAGTTTTTTGTCGAATTGTCCCACGTCTCGCATTTTCTGATTACGATTTTAATAGACTCTGGATCGAAAATGTCACCGTCTTTCTCTAGGAATTTCTTCAGGAACCAGACTCTTATAGAGACCGTTTTTTCGCTGAGACCCTGTTTTTTCAGATACCAAAGAAACTCTATGATTTTGCCTTTAACGTCCGCGTCAAGCCTTGTGCCCTCCCGCTGGGCCTTTTCTTGTCGGGTTTCCACTGAGGTCATATTGATCGCGCCTCCGTCAGACGCGCATATACGACGATTATGAATAGGTTGTGGCGGTTTTAATTTCTTCGTCTGAGCTCTCTGAACATATTGAAGCTTGTTTCTACCTTTGAAAGACGGATCTGAAAACCTATAGCTGCAGCGGGTGCACAAGTATCTTTGAATTGGAGTGCCGTCAGCAAGGTATCTCAGGCCGTCCTTGTACAACTTTTTGGAGGCACCACATTCAGGACATTTAAGCGTAGGCTGCCTAGGGGGTTGAGCAGCTGGATCCTTGCCCCTAAAATCTCTGCCTGCCCCTATAATAGATCCTGGAAGACCAGCCACGCCTATTCAACTCCTAAGTTACGTACTTTGGTTTGTTGTCGTGGGTTTTCTCAATATGCAAGTGTAGATCATGTTCAGAACTGAAGAAAACTTGTTTGCCGTAGGCGGCACATAAAGGACAAGGAAAAAGGTTTTGTTCATTTGTCATTTCAGAAAATACAAGTGGAACTTCCTTGTTTTCGAAGGAAACGTTTAATCCTTGCTCAGATGACACCTTACGACTTACTACGTCAGGGGTACCTGAAAATTTAAGTGTTCCTTCTAAACCTGTTACATTAATTCTCATTTTTCTATTAGGTACCGGAGAGTGACTAGGTGATAAGATGCTATTTAAGTAGAATTTAAGTTCCTTTCGGTAAAACAGGTCATATTCATTTGTATTCTTAAATATGACAAATGGTTTAGCCTTCTCCCTTAAAACTTCGTAACTGTAGGGTTTAACGTTTTTATTCTCTGACAAATACCCGTGACCATACAAGGCTTTTAGAGCCCTTGCTGCTGTTGTAGTTGAAACTTTTAATTTCTTAGCAACCTTATGCTTATCCAAACTTTCTTCTCTTTCAAATAGGTCAAAAACCTCTTGCTGTCGTTTGCCGATGCGGGAAATCGTCTCTAGAATTGTAGACTCTAAAATTTTCAGTGCATTCCTATAATCTTGTGGGTTAGCGAAAACATATTTACTGTCTCCAATGTTGAAGTGCACCCTATTTTTCTGACGTAACAGAGCCAGTACTCTGATGAAATAAAGGATTTTTTTGAATTGTGTTCTCAAAGCCACTTGCTGCTCTTTCGTGGCTGCATAATCAAGCAGACCCAAAAGGCCGGGAGACACGAAAACGATAACTTCAGCTTTCCAATCTTGAACTCTCAGAGCATTCTGAAACTCCTGCATTGTACATGAAGGCTCTTCTTCCTTCTTCAAAATTTTCATCAAGCTTTCTGGAACTCGTGCGGTCCTCACTTCCTTAGCCAGAACTCTTCTAGTCAGAACCTTGCTATGGTTCATACTTGATTTTAAGACACGTCTAAAAAGATCCGCTTGAATGTCTACGTTGGACACTGTTGTTAT
This sequence comes from Candidatus Bathyarchaeota archaeon, assembly GCA_030630585.1. Taxonomy (GTDB): domain Archaea; phylum Thermoproteota; class Bathyarchaeia; order Bathyarchaeales; family Bathycorpusculaceae; genus SOJA01. Next base: position 11,808 of record DAOVMU010000024.1, read on the forward strand.
GAAGTTCTTCGCGTTCGTCCGGTGTCTAGCAAGCGTCATTTTGCCTGTGGCTTCATCCCTCATGGGATAAATGGTTTCGATGGATTCCGCTTCTCCAACAGCTCTCAAGCTTAATGTTGCAGTTTTACTCTGCATCCCTGACGCTTCATAAATAATCAGGGTTCCATGGAAG
>DAOVMU010000104.1 GCA_030630585.1 Candidatus Bathyarchaeota archaeon
TCCACATCTTTGTATGCTTGTGGCGCCTCTTCTGCCAAGATTTTTGGATGGGTTGATTTTGCGGTTATTCCCTTCTGTGTTAATTCTTGTTTCACTTTTTCTCCCCAATATTTTTTGATCGCTGCGTGTCTGCTCATCGCTCTACCTGCACCGTGTACAGAAGAACCAAAAGTCTCTCGCATAGCTTTTTCTGTACCATTTAAGATGTAAGAAGCGGTACCCATCGTCCCCGCGATCAAAACCGGTAGTCCTGGAAACGCCCTGGTTGAACCCTTCCGATGAACGTATACTTTCCTTCTCTCTCCGTTAATAGTGTGTTCCTCTAACTTAACGACATTGTGGCAGAGTGCGTATACCGTCTGCATGTCCATGTCTTCCCAACTTCTCCCAAAAACTTTTTCAAACGTCTCACGGACCCACTGTGTCATGACCAGTCTGTTTGTGAAAGAATAATTCACAGCACATTTCATCGCTGCAAAATAGTCTTGCCCTTCTTTCGATTTGACTGGAGCACAAGCTAATTGTCTGTCAGGAAGCCAGATACCATATTTTCTAACAGCCCGTTCCTGGATCTTCATGTAATCTGTCGCTACTTGATGCCCAAAACCACGAGAACCACAGTGAATCATGATCAAGACCTGATCTTTATCCACAACGCCCCATTTTCTTGCCGTTTCTTCATCAAAAATATCAGTCACTCTTTGAATCTCCAAGAAATGATTTCCAGCGCCCAAGGTTCCGAGTTGAGGTGCACCCCTCCGCTTAGCCAGACTTGAAACTTTTGATGGATCAGCCCCTTTTATGCAACCATTTTCTTCTGTGTGCTCTATATCATTCTTCGTCCCGTAGCCATTCTCAACCGCCCAGTTCAGTCCTCTACTCAAGACTTCATCCAGTTGATTTGGAGATAATCTCAATTTTCCTCTGGATCCAACACCGCAAGGAACAACACTGAATAAAGCCGGAATCAGTTCCTTTATCTTTTCTCTTGCCTCGTCATAGGTTAGATTGGTTCTTATGGAGTTTATTCCACAGTTTATGTCGAACCCACAGAGTCCGGCAGAAATTATTCCATCTTCAGCATTAAATGCACTCACTGCTCCCATTGGCAGACCATATCCCCAGTGCATATCTGGTAGGCCAACGACGGGTTCGATGACACCTGGCAAGCAAGCAACGTTTGTTAATTGCTCTACCGCCGCATCATCTATTGTCTCAACCACTTTTTTTGATGCTATAATCTTTGCTTTCACTCTCATCTTTGGCCTTACATTTTTGTCTAGTTCCCACACATATTCCGAGACTTGCTTTAGTTTTTCTTTCATTTTTTAACAGCTCCTTCTAAATATCTAAACTGACTCTAATGCTGTAACCTTCTTTTGCTTTCTTAAATTCATATTTATAATATGTAACGCCTTTTACGACGGTCTCTCCTTTTTCGGGAGTTACTGGTTCACCGTGACATCTTGCTTTTAAGTGCGCACCATGTTTCTCCATTGTTAATATTTCGAATCTTGAAAAGAACAAATCACCGGTGTCAACTATTCCAATTAACTTCTGTAGCCAATTTAACATCAGATCTTCTAGATCGTTACCTTTAACTTCAACTAGCTTCACTTTTTTGTGCTCTATTTTATCTATTTGGCATATTACGCTAAATAAGGCCAACGCCGCATTAACAAACAATTCTTCTAGAGATTTTCCATACGCCTTAAACATTACGTCTGACTTCAAGTTTTCTATGAATTCAAACTTCTTCACTTCGACCAACCTTGGAAGTAACTGGCTGTATTGGTAAATAAAGATGTTATTATCAGAGCAAGTGGGACGCGCATGCTGGGTTCAGAAATGGTGTAAAATGGTTTTTAATCCGTTTTTGCATTTTCAGGCTTGTTTTGGCCTTCATGTGTTCCTTGGCTGTGTGATAGAGCTTAGTGTGGAGATGGCTAACTTAGCGCGCGCTTAGGGTTTATCGGAAGACACCAGCAGAGAAATCTGGTACAACAAATCTAGGATCGAATCGATGGTTAACACTGGTTAAGAAGTCGATACAACGTAATCCAAGAAAGAAAGCGTGTGTCGGAATCAAGCACTTTTTCTTTCTAGTTTCAACTTGAATTCATCAAAGACTGTTGGCGTTCCTAGCTTCTCGTATTCCTCTCTAGAAAGCAAGAGTGAAAACCTTCCAAAGCCAGGAGCATTGATTTGCCTCATAGTTGACAGAGTCGGCACGATTCCCTGTCTTTTAAACTCAGTGGCGAGACTTTTTGCCAATTCTTTCCCCACCTTCTCAGTTTCGGTTTTCGGAATGCCTTCAATCACGTTCTCGAGCTTTGGCACCTTAGGTGGCGTAAGATTAGATTCAACAATGAGAAGGGTTAAATGTACCTTATCATTTGAACGTCGTATTGATTCAATCTTGACAATTTTCTCAATTACACTCATGGGTCAGCATTCTCCGCATATCCTATAGAAGTACAGACTTATTTTGCTTATCACCCTATTGGCCAAAAAAGTCCCTTTAGTTAACACTCACTGCTTTTTCTGTCTCAAGTCCCTAAGAGTTAACAGAACCAGCAGGTGACATCCGTTCAGGCGCGCGCGCGAGTACGCGGCGGAGACATACTGTCCGTTGGATTAGACCATCCGTTCTAAACTATAGACTTAAAAACCTTACCACAACACCAAATTATGGTGCACAATGCCTCTCGCTTACGCCTTTAAACATGTGTTCCGCTCATGGAAACTTTTCCTAGCTCTACTAATAGGCATAACTCTGGCATCCACGTTTTTCGCTGGAATAGACATCAAAGCAAACACAACAGCCAAGCAAGCACTTGACCAGCAACTCAGCACCATCCCCGTGGACATGAAAGCCAACCTACTCACACTAAACACAACAAAAATGCAAGTAACACGGGACAAAATCTTGAATATCGAAGGAGTTGAGGATGCTGAGATAATCTCCAGCGCTTGGACACAAATGGAAGTGCCCAACCAAGACTGGTCGCGTCCAGTGAGAATCGTTGGAATCACAAATAACTCACACGTCTACGATGGATGGCTCAATAGACCGGATGAGATAGGAGAAAACGAAACCTACATCGTGGATGGCTCACCCCTTGCTGACATTTTCGCCGATGGGGACGTTATTCAAGTAGATTTTTCAATACCCATCCCTGATAGGAGCCCCATTTCCTTAAACCTTACAGTGAAGGGGTTGGCCCAGCTTGATGATAAGGCATATTCAATAGCCTGTGGCTACACATGGAGGAGGACTACAATAGGAAGAATGGAATTCTCAATCCCAGAAGAAGGCCTTCTGATTGTGAGTTGGGAAAAAACCGTGCAGAAAATTTTGGATGAAGCCCAAAAGCTACCATCTCAAGTTGGATTCATAGATACTAGTATTCTTATTTACCTTGACAGAGATGCTTTGATAACTCCATGGGACATAGACTCCTCAATAAACAACATCAGAATTTTAAAGAATCAAATCGAAAATGAAGGTGCACCTTTGGGGCTGGGCTCTGTTCAAAACAATCTGGAATGGGCATTGACTGCTTTCCAATATATGTCAATGGGGATTAGATTCACATTTACCGTTGTTTCTCTTCCAATATTCTTCATGGCTTGGTACATGGGAACAACAGTTTCTAATGTCTCCTTCAACCTTAGAAGACGTGAAATAGGACTGCTATTAACAAAAGGTTTCTCACGGGGTCAAATCTTAAGAATGTTCTTAACAGAGACCGTGCTAATAGGATTTATTGGCGGTATGCTTGGGGTCTTTTTGGGTTTTCTGCTGAACCCATTGTTCACCCAATTTAGCCCAGATGCCCTTTTTAACCCGCAGACGATTAGCCCGTACACATTGATTTTCACCGTGGCATTTGGGATCATCATGGCGTTGTTTTCAACGTTCAGCTCAGCCAAAAAGGCATCTCTACTCCCCACGGTGGATGCCCTCAGAGAATACTTGCCTCTAGAAGAGATGAAACCCTACAAGAAAAGGTGGCCTTGGGTTGCCTTCATCCTTGGAACCTACAAGATAATAGTCTTCATCTTGGGCATAAACATGACCATGCAATTAACCAGAGTCATGTGGAGTGGAAACTTCATTCTCATATTATTGGTTGGAATTTTTATGTTTATAGATATGGTTCTAAATTATATTGGACCATTACTCTTTTTCTGGGGTTTCACGAAGCTTTTCATTCAAGGCTCGTTAAAGTTTCAAGAACTTACAGCAAAAGCAGCAAAATTTCTAGGTGATTTAGGTGTTTTGGCCACCAAAAATGTTAGAAGAAACCCAGCACGTTCCGCTGCAATCGCCTTCTTGATTGCCTTAATTATTGGTTATAGCGTGCAGGTCACTGGACAACTGGCCAGCGAGCAAGACTATGCTGTTAGGCAAGTCTACTATCAAGTAGGTGCAGATATAGCCGTTTACGTTAATTATGCAAGTGAGGCCCAAAACATTCTAAATGATATAGTAGCGAATTCTTCTGGAAACATTCAGAACGCAACAATAGAATATTCACTTTCAGCCTCAATGCCTCTTGGCGGTATAAAGGTGAAGGCTATTGAGCCGCATTCATGGCTTAAGACAGCGTACTACGAAAACGAATGGTTCAGTGGAAACGATGTCGCGGCAGCATTCAACACCTTAGCAACAGATAAAGACAGCATTATTTTAGAGCGTAGCGTTGCAAATTCTCTCAAACTGGAAGTCTACGGAGATGTCACTCTAACCCTAGGTCACATTACGAAAACGCTTAAAGTTGTTGGATTTTTCGGTCCAGAACAATCAGAGCAGCAGCAACTAGTAATAGTTCAGCAAACCTTCATGCAGTACTGGTCATTTATTTCCGAGGAACTCTATGAAGAAATCAGCAGCAATGCGAGTACTTCCGCAAAAATACTATTGAAACTGCAAAGCGGAGTGGACGGAAAAGATGTTGCAGAAAACATTCGCAATCTTGACTTAAACGTAAGCTACGTGGATTCCTTCGCCGAAGAGTGGGAGGAAGCACAAACAAACGTCATGGTGATAGGCATGCTGGATGTTCAGCGATTAGGCATTATTTTTGCGGTTTTAGCGGCTTCTGTTGGAACAGCGTTAGTAAGCACTGTTAGCATGAAGGAGAGAAGCCGTGAAGCCACGATAATGAGCGTTAAGGGCTTGTCTTACAAGCAGTTAGTCATAATGTTCCTAACGGAAAATCTGGCTGTTGTAGTGTTTTCAGTTACTTTGGGCTTTGTTGTCGGATTGATAGTTGTTTACGGATACATATCCGCAGCCAACGCTTCTATATCATTCCTTGTCCAGCGCCGCCTTGTCTTCCCATTAGACGCAACACTCATGCTTTTTTCTTGTATAGCTCTAATTTTCATTTCAACAATTCTCCCCATACTAATCATGTCAAGAAAATATGTAACAGAACTTGAAAGGATGGTTCGATTAAGATGAAGGGCTTAGATGTAAAGGTTAAGGACTTGATTAAAGTCTACCGCATTGGCAAAGTTGAGGTGCAAGCCTTAAGAGGATTAAACATGGATGTCAAAGCTGGCGAATTAATATCCATTATAGGTCCAAGTGGAAGCGGAAAAACAACACTACTCAACATCGTTGGCGGATTAGACCAAGCAACTGGAGGCTTTGTCCAAGTTGGAAACACACAAGTAACAGCGTTATCAACAACACAGCTCGTTGAGCATCGCAGAAAAACAGTTGGCCATATATTCCAAACACTAAACTTAATTCCAACATTGACAGCTACAGAAAATGTTGAACTTTCTATGATTGCTTTAGGTGTTTCGAGAAGAAAAAGAGTTCAACGTGTAA
>DAOVMU010000155.1 GCA_030630585.1 Candidatus Bathyarchaeota archaeon
ACAGGCAACTCTAATTCCTTAGCTAAGAAAAGTTGGGCTTCGAAGGCTTTTTTCTGAGCTTCCCTTGGAGATAAATTCCTGTAGTAATCGAGCCCGATCTCTCCTATGGCCACGACTTTTGGATTTTCAGAAAGTTCTCTTAATTTGTTCAAGACGTTTTGATCTAACTCAATGGCCTTGTGAGGATGAATACCTACGGTTGCGTAGAGCCCATCGTGCTGTTCGGCTAGTTTGACGCCTTTTATGCTTCCATCAACATCAAATCCAATGTTCACTATATAATCAACATGTGCTTCTGTGGCCCTGATCAGCACCTTTTCCCTGTCTCTGTCAAAGCTGGTCCATTGAAGATGAGCATGAGTATCCGCTAACATATCCTTCACTTACATGACGTTGCGACTTCACCTTCTAACTGCTTGGAGTTAAATAAAGGGGCACACCCTGTTTTAACACATATGACGAGCACGATATTAAGTAGGTAGATAAGGTTATGAAAATACGCTCATTTTAGGCTTGGTTTTTTTTGGCACAATGTTGAAAAATTCCGGTTCAGTAGAAGTAGAGCTTTTCTAAGTTTCAAAGCTGACTCCCACTTTATTAGGGGAAATGCGTGCGCTCCTGAAGTTCACCTTGCCTAAACAGCACACTTCTTGACTTCTTGAACCATTGGAGGGCTAAGTTGCAGCGGTTAACTACCATAACACCTCTTGAAGAGGAGTGAAAGTATCCCCCCCTAGGGGGGAGAGGGGGTCTCTGTTGCAGTTACCGCAGGCGCTGGATGGGTAAACTGTTTCATAAATTTTGGATGTCTGTTTTTATGAAAGCTGCGTATTATGTTAGTTGTTTTAGGTTTCTTATGATTGATGTTGCGTATTCTGTTGTTTTTTTGTATAGTTCTGTGTATGTTTTTTGGCTTACTGGTTTGAAGTTGTGTGCGGGGATTGATGTATTTCGTTTGCTTAGGAGATGTTTCAGTTTTTTTTGTGCCTTCAGCGGATTTTTTTCCGATTGGATGAATTCTTGAGTTTAGTAATTCGTAGGCTTTGTCTAGGGGTATTCTGGTTTTCGGGGCGTTTAGGTGTATGTTCCATTTTCTTGCTAGTTCACTTGGTATGTTTTCAGATGCGCCCGAGAACTGCTTGAGGCTGGTTTTGAACACGTTACAGAACGTAACGGAATTGAAATCTACCGCAAGAGAAAATAGGAAACTTTCACGTAAAACCGGTAGTCTTCCTCTTCAAGGTTTGCATATAACTTGCTAAGCCTTCAATGTCCTTTACTTCTCTGCCTACAAGGCCTCGAAGTTTTTTCCAGTAAACAATGTTGGGTTTCATCTGTGTCTTTTCCAAATGTTGTTTAAAATGTTTTGTCCATTCTCTTCCACGTCTGTCGAAATCTAATAAGAGAATGACTTCGCATGCTCCACATTCCTCCACATCGGAAACAATGTCTAACAAGGATTTTCCGTTGGTTTTCGCCGCTATTATCTTTCCTTCGATAGCTAGTGCCCTTAATGTTTCAACGTCCTTCTTTCCTTCGACGATTATGGATATGCCCTGTGCTGATTCTTGGGCCAGCCATTCCAAGGTCTGCAGGATTTTTTCCTCTTTTTCCTTAAGGTGTGTTGACAAATGCATTACCTTGTTATTTTAGCGTTTTTCACAGTGGTCAAGCATTCTCTTGCTTCTCTGTTGTTTTCAAAATATCTTCTGACAGGCTTAAGAATTGAGGCCAATTCCTCTGCTACTGCATTTTTGAGGTCTTGGGGATGCAAACCTCCCCCTTTGTAGACTTTTTCTAGGTCTTTGAAATTCTGAAGCTCCATTTTGCCACCGTATTTTGCTGGTCGATTAACTGTAAACGTCTCTCTTTCTCTAAGGATTATTTGTTTGCAGATTTCTAGAATCGGATTATATTTCACGGTTCTTTCCGGACAGAAAGCCTTAGAAATCTTCTGTTTTATTTCCTCAGGTGAATCGTAAACGAATACGCATGTTTCAGGCATGCTCTTCGACATTTTTGCTGATGATAGGATTTCTCTTTCTCTTCCCCTTGGTATAGGCCATACGGCAGGTTTTACCAGTCCTTGAAGATAACTGTGATGAACACATACTGGTTTCCAGAATCCCAGTTTCTTGCCTAGTTCTCTGGCTACAACGTTTGCTTTACGTTGGTCTATGCCTAGCTGACAAATTTTTACTTCCATCTGGAATATGTCTGCTACTTGCATTGGCGTATATAAGAAGTCTGAAACGTAATGGGCTTCCGTTTCTTTTCTTCCAGCAATTTCCAGCGTTCTTCTTGTTCTGGTTATCGTTAGGTTTTTTGCAATTCTAATTGTTTTCGCCCAGTAGCTTAGGTCACTGTAAAGCTCATCTGAATAAATGAACTCAACCTTGTCTTGTGGAACTCCTAGGGCTATCCATGAATGCTTGAAAAGGTCTGCTGCTTTTCTGATTAATTCTAAGCTGCCGCCTAACTTGTTGTTTAGCCATGCATGCCAAGTGGAAAGGTAAGCCTTGAAATGTATTCCAGCTTCCACAAAATCTTTCATTTTCTGGGCGCAAATGACACCTGTTCC
>DAOVMU010000118.1 GCA_030630585.1 Candidatus Bathyarchaeota archaeon
GATAATTGCGAGCACGTTCCCTAAGATCATGAATCACAATTACAAGCGGTTTTCTGCAGAGAAGACTAACAACATAAGGAGGCAGGATAACCCTGAGACTACCATATGGAAAACCACCGGGAACGTAGATTGCGTCACATCTAAACTTTAGACAATTCCTTAAACCATGTATAATCAGTCTAATTGCTCCGAGAACATCGTGGTTTCTAAATCTTCGGTTTAACTTAATCGAACGATAACTTGAGTAGCTCCAGTCTCCTAAAAAAAATGATGGTTTATATTCCAACGTGAAGGCCTCAGCGCCTAAAGAATTCAAACGTGAAGATATTTCGAGAAATCTACGCTCTACGCCACTAACAATTTTTCCTTGGTAGGACATAAGATAAAAGGCAAGTATTCTTATGGGTTCTCTCATACGTATTACAATCCTTAAAGCATGGCAGCTCTAAAAATCGAGGTAATATTAATCAGGAGATCTCTTCAACATCAGCTTCGTTAAGAAACTAAGAGGCGGCGAGAGCGCGCTAGGCGCGCGCGCGCGCTAGCTATTTTGGCGGAACCTCTTCTGAAGAAAACGTATGAAGCGAGCTGGAACCGCAACAAGGTATATACGCTTCCGCATTTTAGCAGTAGGCAGGCGTGCGCCCGCTCATACACTAGCTCTCTTTGCAACACAAACAATTAAATCTCCTAGATTTAAAGGTCTTAATAACCTTAACAGAATTTGTATTTGAAAACGCAATACTCTCTCAATAACCTCTGCCATCCCTCTTGCAATTGGTGAATTAAGCTTGTTAGAAAAGCTCTCTAATGCAAGCATGCTTGTAAGTAGAGTAACCTCTCTTAATCCGGCAGCATTGAGCCAATTTCTAAGATCGGTAGTTGTTATCGTATACGATTGGTGGTAGACCCCAATAAAGCGCCATTTTTCTTTCATTATTCTTGATAGAAGAGAATGGTAGTTTACAGTGGTGAGAAATATTATGCCATTCTCTTTCAACACTTTGCTAATTCTTTTAAGAAATAAATCTGGATATTTCAGATGTTCTAACGTGTCCCAAACGGTAACAACGTCAAAATAGTTGTGTTCAAAGGGTATTTCCTTCTCTACATCAGCGCGCATGACTCTGTCACCCACAAGTTTCCTTGCTTCTTCAATAGCATACCCTGAGAAATCAATTCCATAAGCGTTGAAGCCTTCATCTAGAGCACACTTCACGAAGTATCCTAACGCGCAGCCGACATCCAACAATCTACCTCTTTCATTGCAAAACTTTTTCACAGTTCTAATTTTCTCTAGAAAGTATCGTCCAAGTTTTTGAAATGTGTAATTTTCATAGACGTCCTCATGATAATACCCCTCATCGTACAGCTCACTCAGGTCTTCCACCACTTTAACATATTTCCCTCTCCTGCAATATGCTCTAATCTTCTGAGGTGCACGTGCGTGCAAACTGTAGATTACATTAAGAAGTTGTCGTAAATTTTTTATCTTGAACTCAGGTTTACATCGCTTATCATCCTTGAGGTCTCTGTGTTCGCCTCTCAAAATCCTTACCGTATGAATACCTTCTTTTTTAGCTATGATAAATCCTTCCAGTGGATTGTCATCAACGTATATCGTCTCTGAAGGCTTGACTTTTAATTTTTCCAAAGTTACCAGAAATGTTTGAATATTGTTTTTTCCGCCATGTTCAATAGCATATGTAGTTACGTCAAGAAGATCTTTTATGTTTAGTGCTTCGACTTTGTTTTCTTGCACTTTTTTGATACCATCTGTAATAAGACCAACGCGGTAGTTTTTACTAAATTTCGGAAGAACCTCCTGAGCGTCTGTGTGGATCGTTATGTTGGGCGGGTGACTTCTATAAACTTCCACCATTTCTAGCACAATCTCCTTTTTGTAAAGATTTAGCTTCTTCAAAGCTGTGTCAAATACTTTATCTCTTCCTCGCTTTGAAAATATACTCAAAAGTAAGTCATACAACATCTCTTCATTTGTTCCGTATTTATCCGCCATATACTTTGAAACTGCTTTGAAACCGCTTCTGACAAATTGTCTTTCATCGTAAAGAGTATCATCTAGATCAAAAATTATGGCTTCAATTTTCAGGAGATTTCACCTCGTTGATATCGAAAAAAACTTCCTCAAGGTAGCGAGATACAACTAGGCCCTCTTTAAAGTCAACACTGCGTGGAACACTCAGGTTGCACGTTTCCCTTACGGCCAAGAGGGGGATGTTAGCACCTGCCTTAACCGATAAGATACCCGTACCGGCGAATCTAGAATTGATTTCAAAGATTTTTGGCTCTCCATCGATTTTTCTTACTTGAAAATTAAAGGGTCCGACGATCTTGAGATTTTCCGTTATTTTTTTCCCTAGTTCAATCAATTTCTTATCTCGAACTGTAATTCCTTGTAGACTGACTCCGCCCAAGACTTTAATTCTTCGCCGAGGAACTATGCATACAACTTTTCCATTACTATTTGTTAGGCCGTCGATTGTGTATTCTTCACCTTGTAGCCATGTTTGGATTATCGGTTTATATACGCGATTTATTATGATTCGAGCTTCTTCAGCACTTTTGGCTTTGTGTAATTGCTTTGATCCCCACCCTAGCCTCGGTTTTATGATGGCTGGTAATCCACAGAAATCTAATGCTTTCTCTATTCCCGCTTCCGGCAATGCAGACCTGACTATTGGTAAGTACTCACTCAAACGGTGATAGGTTAACCATTTGTCTCTGCAAGTCCTGATAGTCTCAACAGGAGAGATTATGATTTTGGTTCCACATTCGTTGATTTCGGCTTTCGAAACTGAGAGTTTTTCCAGTTCAGCGTCTGTGCAAGGGAGAATTACATCCACTTTTTCCCTACGACACACATTGATAATCTCAGGAATGTAATTCGGGTGCTCAGCTCTTGGCGCAGTATACGCCTTGTGCAGTAAGCGTTTCTTCCTTTTCATGTAAAAACATGCTGCGTAAGGATCGGCATCGATACCTATAAGACGTAGGTTTATGGATCCCATTTTCAGCGCTTTGACTGCACCTAATCCCACGGCGCCTGCACAACCAGTTAATAGCACAGTAATCATAGTTCATCGATTTCCTTAGCGCGCACTCTTCTTAGAACCTATGACTTCTCTTACACGCGATTTCGAAATGCCATTTAAGCATATTATCATTAGAAACCTAATTGAATAGTTTGTGGAAACTCTCCAATGCGTGCACATTGTTAGAAATACCCTAATTCTTGGAGTCGCTTTCGGATTTTCTGGTTTGGGACATCTACTTTTTTCTTCGTCAACGACGTTCCTACTTCTTTGAGTATGATTGATTTTAGTATTTGTCTCTTTTTATCAGGAATTTCGTTAATGATATTTTTGCTTTCACCTGAATCATTTTTCAGGTCATACCATTCTTCCTTGCCATCGGACGCAATAATATACTTGGAGTCCGCGGAACGTATACACTTCAAACCTTTATTGTATACAGCCGAATTGACACGCATGCGAGGACATAGCCTATTCATGGTTGCTATTTGAGGAATTGGAGGTCCGTATTCAGCTAAAACGTGTTTGTGGTAGGTTCTTTGTTGGAAGGGCATCAGGTTTTTGCCATCAACACCGTACTTTCTGTCTATGTTTAGCATGTCTAGTAGTGTTGGGAAAATATCAACGGTTGAAACGAGGTTCGGAATCCTTATCCCCTTCAAAGCATTTTTTGGAAAGTTAAGGATTAGAGGAACATGGAGCAAAGTATCATACAGGCAAAATGCATGACCTGCCAGTTCATGATCCCCAAGATTTTCGCCGTGGTCAGCTGTTAGCAAAATGAACGTGTTGCTAAGAAGTTCATATTTCTTAAGGTAATCAAAAACCTTGCCTAGAAAGAAGTCTATGTAGGCTATTTCCGCATCGTATAACGATTTCACAAAATCCCATTCATCCTTCGTTATCTCAACTTCCCTTGCAATATAGGGAAACCCAAATCGCCTGTTTACACAATCTTCTATTTTTTTTAAGTCGACATTTTGCTTGCGAATTCCTTCAAATCTCTGTTTGAAAGGTTGAGGAGGACGGTGCGGAAGATGGGCATCGAAATAATTTACAAAAATAAAGAACGGCTTGTTTTTTTTCCGACTGAATGTTATCCATTCTTTGATTTTTTGAAAGATTATGGCATGATAGATCCAACGATACATTAACGCTCTGGGTTCTGTTTCAAACCCGAAAATGATCCAGTCTAAAAAGTGTTTCTTTAGAAGGCCAAAATTAAGCGATGCATCAAAAAACTTATCGAACCCGCGATGAAAACCAAAATGAGGAGTTATAAATATGTTAGGGCAGATACCAAAGGTCTGATATCCTTTGGAATGAAATATTTCAACAATATTCGGAATCTCTCCGCTAAGATATAGGTTTTCGCCCAAAACTCCGTGATGAGATGGATATAACCCTGTAAACATGGAAGCATGAGAGGGAGGACTCCAAATAGAGGCACTGAGGGCATTTTCGAATAGAACACCTTCATTAGCGATTTTGTCAATGTTCGGAGTTGTTTTTCTTGCGTAACCATAGCAAGAAAGATGGTCAGGTCTAACCGCGTCCATAACTACAAAGAACACATTTGGTTTGTTCATGCTAGACTTCCTCCTCCCTAAAAATGTTCAACCTAACAGTTTCTAGGAGCCTGCAAGCAATTCTCGTGATCACCCACTTTGCTGCAATACGTACGGTAAACCTAAACATTTTTCCGTCCGATGTAAGAAGTATCGACGATGAATGAGTCTTCATAAACAACAGCGCTATAGGACAATATTTGCGTTCCAGCCAAGACAACGTTTATGTCTCTGTATATGTTTCGGTTGGTTAGATGGAGATCTGAGAGTTCAACACCGTCGATCCAAACCTGATATTCCCCGTTAGCCCCAGTTTTTGCTTTGATCTCCACGCAGATCCAAGTGTCTACGGCTGGATTTGATTGTTGACCCGAGTCAATGTAGTTA
>DAOVMU010000078.1 GCA_030630585.1 Candidatus Bathyarchaeota archaeon
GCTAAGCTGGCTCTGTGGAGTTTAGAAGGCTATGGGGTGATTGGGTAAAATGATGAGGACTATAGAGGTATTCCTAGTCATCATCATTATTACTGCAGCCTTCATAATATCTTCTTTTTTTGCAGTTTTACCTTCGCCAAGACAAGTTTCACCGTCAAACATTCGAAGACTAGCCTTAACAACGCTCCGAATTTTAGATGTCAACCATGATCTAAGTGAAATAGTGTTTAGACAAGTGAATGACTCAGCTTGGAGCCAGCTTCAAATTGCACTTTCAGCTTGCTTGCCCCCAAACATTGTTTATAACCTGACTGTTTATGAAGTCCTAGGCGGAGGCGGGACAGAGCTCTACTACGCCATAAAGTCAATCTCGAACGCTGAAAGTTTAGGAATAAGCTCTGACGCAATCTCTTATTTGGTTGCTTCCTCCAATGTGACTTTTAATGTTATTCCAGAGAAGATCGGAGAACATGGAGGCGGAGGGACGCTTTACATATTGAATTGCAGTGACGCTAACGGATGGTGGATAACTGGATATACGGCTCAAAGTCTAGCAAAAGACCTGTACAATCTACTTTCTCCGTATTTCCAAACCACAATAATGGTGCAAAACACAACACAACTCGGAAAAATACTAAACAGCACGTCATTGCAAAATGAGACTCTGCAGAATGCAGTAGTCATAAACACCTTTGGAGAGGCTGTACCCATACCATCAAGCTATGCGAACATGTATAGTCTCAACTCCTACGCTGAATATTGTTATCAGCTGGGTAAAAGGGTTCATCAGAACAATTGGACATGGGTTAGCATAGTGGGCTACCCGCTTTATTACGTGTCGAACACGGGATACTTCACCGGCTCAAGCGACCACAACAATTGGGGTATATACGGAATGAAAAATGTCGGAGCGGGTGGGCTAAACGCTTTTCTTAGAGGTCTAGACAACCAAACATACTCTTACGATGGTAATTGGATTACAGGAAGCCCTGGAGTCGTATATCTATCATCTGAAGCGCTATACTACTGCAACTATTACGGTGTATATCCAGCTCCCTACCAAACTGCCACCAGAGCCTTACCCTCATGGATAACAGGCACGTATAACTTGAACGTAACAACCTACATCATTAATCCTGCAGGCAACTGGATTGCTGGAGCAGTCTATAGAAATGCTGTTTCCGGAGGTTTCCTAGCTCTAGGTTTAACCAGAACATCAGACATCAGGCTTACAGCACTCGGACTCCTGTCCGATTATAAGCCTAGACTTTACAGTTCTGAATACACGGCTAGTGGTACCTCTAGGCTTGTTGTTTTGCAGCTTGGACAAACAGGAGGCATATGAGACGAATAGCAAAGGTCAGTTTTCAATCATTGCCGCATTGCTTGTTGCAGTGGTTCTCATTTCAACTGTCATCGTCACCTATTCAACTATACGGAACAGTCCAGTTCAAGATCACCCGCAAGTGCTCAGCGCGATAGATGAAACAAACTTTGCGATAAAACAGATCTTAGGCTTTACTGTAGGCTACTATGGTTCAGTTTTGAAAGTCACAGGAAACTCCTCATACGCCAGAATGCTTGCCATGAAATATCTTCACAGCGGATTAGTGAACATAGGTAACATGCATCCCGAATGGTGTCCATCTTTCAGTATAGAGGGTTCAGGACTGCAAGCATACTGGTTTACAAACGCGAGTTATAGTGGAGGAAACTTAGCCGTAAAGTACAACCTGACAGGTCTCGGGATCTACGGAATAACATACGAAACTTCATGCCGTCTAATGGTGCAAATTAAAAACACTGTTTCTAACAATCAAACACAATTGGTAGTAACCAAGGACGAAGGTGAACCCATCGTAAACCTTGGAAAACAAGACCTGAAATTTTACCGCTATATATACGCAAACTCAACGTGGGAGCTGATTTCGCCAAGCACTGAACCAACAGTCTTTGGAAACGGCACATACATAATAGACATTCCATCCGGGATAGACCCATATTCCTACCTTATCCAAGTAGAGGATCCAAGAGGTTTAATAGTTGTAGCTTCTTCATTTAGCCGCTACACCTGCACACTAACATGGAACCCTGAAAACGCAGATCACAAATATGCTGTTACAGGAAGCACTTCCGAAATAATTGGTGCCCCAGATGGGAACTATGCAATAGTTGGCAAAGGCAGCGCCTGTGAAGCTACTGATTATCAAGGAGGAACTGGAACAATCAAACAAGTTTATTTCAACATCCAATATTATGGTTCAGTTTCAGGAACTTTAGAATGGTACTATCAATTAGATGGTGGTGGCTGGAACAAAATTGAAAACCTGCCAGAAGGTGGCAGTGCAGTGTCTCCTTTGTCAAGAACTTATGATGCTACGGTTCTTAGAGCGTCTTGGACTTGGGGTAACCTTAACACTACTGATATCCAGTTCAAAAACAATGACGATGCAGACTCTGAAAACGCTTTTGTTGACGCAATATATGTTACAGTCGTGGTTCAAGCTGCTGATTACTACTCCACACTTCACGATGCAACCATAGTTGGGGAGCTGCTGCAAAATGGCACAATGAACTGGTTAGGACAAAACCTACAATTAACAACACAGGCCAAACCTATTCCACCAATACCAGTAAAATCCATTCACATCAACCAAACTGCAAACGGTGTCAACCGAGAAGTACCATTTCAAGTGGAAGATTGGGCTTCTAACTACAGAATCCCACTGGGCTTAACGAACAACGCAAGTGTCTTCAGCAGTAGAACAATGCTGGTTTTCTTAGCAAACCCAAATGTGTCAAAGGTTACGATATGGTGGAATGGAAGTGACATGGCTACCCAAACACCGTATGCATATACCAATCGATACTTCACAGGAGATGACACTAGCAACGGCATTTTGACAAACGGAATTCTTACTTTAGATGTAATCACTTCAGGCAGCGACTTCAAGATAAAATCAACAATAGGAACCTCTGAAAACACTGCCAGTTTTATGCAAATAAACAGTGAATGGAGTATATACGGAGCTGACCCAGCATATGTAATTCACCATGGAATTGTGAGAGACATAATTCATCAAGAAGCCGAGTGGAGCGGCGGCGCTGATAATTGCCCAAACCTTTACGCACACATAGTGTTGACGTTACCTGCAAACGCAACGTATTACACGTACCAGCTGAGGTTGATGTTCGTAGAATCACAACAGAGCAGAAGCTTGAATGACCTATGCATAATACAAGTAGAAGCAAATATCTCAAAAGGGAAATGGGGCTCGGAATGGAGCAAAACCATGACGGAAAACGGAACTTCAACCGGCTATCCTATAGTTTCGAATAACACGGGATTCTTCTACAACATCTCAGATGTCTGGCAGCATCACTGGAGCGAATTGATAGAAAATGACCACGGCTTCGGAATAATGACAACAACCGAACAAAACCTACAACTCTATGTGTTGGATGAAATCGCCGGAAGTAAAACTGGTGGCATCAGCATATCAGATTCAAGAAGTGTCAGTGATCAAACAGTGAAGATTAGAGTCAAACCAGCATCCCTAGCCACTGTCTCCTTTACGTATGCCCTTGATGTAACATGGTGCGGTGCAGTTGTAACCTTCGACGGAGAAAACCCCATATACCCAGACACAGGCGGAACGACAGGCTTGTGGATAACCGTGGAACATCCACCAACGGTCACGGTGACCACGGAGAGCTAGAACATCTTTATCCTGAATGTGAATTTGGAGTTCATACAAGTTAAATAACCAATCTGAAGATTTCATACCAGAGTAAAAGGTGAACCATGTTGACAAAAAACATGTTAAAATCTAAAAAAGCCATATCACCGATACTTGCCACATTATTATTAATTGTCATAGCAGTTGCAGCCATAGTCGTCACATACGCTTGGATAATGACGTACCTAAGCAGCGCAGGAGAACAAGCAGGTGTAATGCTGTACAAAGTAAACGTAAACTTCTATGGAAGCGACACCAAAATAGACATTGATGTAGGAAACCGAGGAACGTCAAACACAGAGATCATAAGAGTCTATGCGGGAACCTCACTTGGAAACCTAACAGAACAGACACCAACTCAACCACTTCCAATATCGCTTGCTTCGGGCTCCATTGCAACAGTCACCATGAACTACAACTGGACAGCTGGAGCAACGTACTATTTCAAAATCGTATCTTTAGCTGGACAAACTCTAGAATTTCCAGAGCAAGCCCCAACTTAAAAGCATCCACTCTGGAATCCCACTTTGATTCAACAAGGAATCCAACTCGCTTTTGAGAATTGTTTTCTAACCATTAGATTAAATATGTATAATGATAAAACAATGTCCACCAACGGTGTCCACTGTGCAAATACTATTTGAGGCTGCCAGAACGGTTATAACTCTACTCTTTCTGCTTTATGCTTCTTGGAGCGATCATAGAACGCGAGAAGTAAGTAACACTGTTTGGATAGCATTCGCCCCCATTGGTTTTGTGCTGACTTTTATTGAACTTTATGCCTACGACACTTACGGATTCCCGCAACTGCCTTTCTACGGGATGTGCTTCGGCTTAACAGCGACCTTTGCTATCATACTTTTTTATTCCGGAGGCTTCGGAGGAGCAGACGCAAAAGCTCTCATGTGCTTGGCACTTGCACTACCATTCCCCCCAGAGAACTTAGCCAAGCCTTTCTTTGGAGGAATTTCACTGATCTCACAAGTTTTTTTTCCAATAACAGTTTTCAGCAACTCCGTTCTACTAGCAGCTGCAACGGCGATCTACATACTTCTGCGAAACGTGTTCTGGCGTCTAAGAACTGGCAAAGAACTGTTTGAAGAAGGTCATAAAAAAGAATCTTTCGGAAGAAAACTTTTGGTTTTGATCACAGGCTACAAGGTTTCCATAGACAAGTTGAAGGAAAAATGGCATTTATACCCTCTTGAAGATGTCAAAAACACTGAGAACGCGTTTGAAAGGAGGCTCGTTGTTCTACCGAAAGATGAAGGCAGAAATGCCAAAGTCAAAAGGCTAGAGAAAGCTGTTGAAACCGGAAAGATTCAGAACAATGTTTGGGCAACTCCAGGCTTACCCCTGCTCATCTTCATTACAGCGGGTTTAATCATAGCTCTATTCTTCGGCGACATTGTCTGGATTTGCATACGCTTTCTCCTCGGATAAACCAAAACCCAGTTTAAACTCAGCTGTGTAATCCAACTCACTGATATATTTATGAAAGAGTTATTTGATTCCAGTAACTACTCTGCTCTAGGTGAACATGGCTTGTCGAGATGTCTTCTCGAAGAGTTACAGGAATTCTTGAGAAACGAAATCAAAGAACTCAATGTGGTTGTAATGCCTGACTTTTTTCTTGACCGCCTAATAAGCTCAAACATTGATGTGAAGGCTTTTTCCAGAATGCTCGGAAAAGTCGTGAAACGTAAGGGCGGCAGCATAGACGGAATTGAACAAATGGAGCTTAGAGGAGGAAACGCTGTTAACACAGCATCTGCCCTAACTGCACTAAACGCTAAAGTCACCCCTATAGTTTGCACAAGCAGACTGGGATTAACACTAATCAAGTTTTGTCTTGAGCAGCGCAAAGTTGATCTTTCACACATCAAGATTTTTGACAACGCATCAATAACAACGGCAATAGAGTTTAAGAACGGAAAAGATAAAATCAACGTCATGCTCAGGGATGTCGGGGCACTAGCTGATTTCGGCCCACACCACCTAAATGATGATGATTTTGAAGTCATCGAAAATGCAGATTACGTATGCGTTTTCAATTGGGCTGGAACGAGGCGCTTTGGGACAGAACTAGCCGAGACTGTTTTTCACCACGTGAAAAATATGGGCAAAGGCAAAAACTATTATGACACAGCTGACCCAACAGGCAACAAGGACAAAGTTCCGAAACTGATCAAGAAAGTATTGAAAAGCCAATACATTGATATTCTAAGTGTAAATGAGAATGAAGCAATTTGCTACGCATCACAGCTAAGCAACAAGACAGAGAAACTTAGTAGAGCTTCAAGGCTTGACGAGTCGGCTAAGAAATCCGCAAGAGTTTTAGCGTCGCACATACCAGCACGAGTTGACTTGCACACCACTAACTTCTCAGCAACCTTCACAAAAAAGCATGAAACCATCGTCCCAGCTTTCAAAGTTCCAGTCCTACGGACCACAGGAGCAGGAGACGCTTGGAACGCTGGAAACATCTTAGGAGACGCCTATAAGCTCTCGGATGAGCATAGACTCACATTGGCTAACGCGGTTGCCGCATACTACATTTCAAATCCTCAAGGGGCACATCCTACGCGAAAACAACTAATAGCATTCTGTAAAAAGTTAAGGAAAGTGTTGACCTAACGATATTTCTCGTTTACAGCGCGCCTAGCAGGTTGACTTTGCCCTCCGGGCTCAGTTCTTCAAGGTTTAAAGAGGTTTCACCAAGTTTAGAGAGCGTATAATAGCCCAAGAATGTTTTCGCTAGAATTATTTAAATGTGTTTGTACGTTACCATGAATCGGGAAAGTATTTGAAATCAAAACTCTTTGGCAGTTCAGGAGTACGTGCAATAGTCAATGTTGCTTTGACGCCGGTTTTGGTGTCTGAGATAGGCTCAGCCATTGTGACGTTTTCCAAAGCAGAAAACATACTTGTGGGGCGAGATACAAGGGTTTCGGGTTTAATGGTTGAGAATGCCTTGGTTTCCGGTTTTTTGGCTGGAGGAGCGAAGGTTGATTGTTTGAGGGTTGTACCTACTCCTGTGTTGGCGTATTTAACTAGGGAATTGAAAGCCAATGTTGGGGTCATGATTACCGCCTCGCACAATCCACCACAATACAATGGAATAAAGATTTTCAACAGCGAAGGCGTAGCGTATAATGAGGAAAGCCAAAGTGAAATTGAAAGAATAGTGGAGCA
>DAOVMU010000089.1 GCA_030630585.1 Candidatus Bathyarchaeota archaeon
CTTCGTATCATTTAAATTGCTAGAGAGAAAACGCATATTTCCAGGAGTACCCTTCCCAATAGTATTTGGGTTAACAGCAAGCCTTCTCTCTTCTCTACTGTGATCCAGCTTCTCTTAACACGATCGAAGAGTTAAAGGAGAAAATCATCATCAGTTTAGAGAGGTAGTCAGCGATGACAAAATCATATTTCTCGAATTTCACATTGCAGTTTCTTGATTAACTCTTCAGCTTCTACAGGTTCAACCTTCAAGGTGTAAAGTCTCCTTGCGGTATGGAGTTTCAATTTCACAATATCTTTCAATCTCTTAACTGCACAATATTCAGCGCGTTCACTAATCTCAACGAATCTGGCCGCATCAAATATCTCAGTCGGCATGCTTTCCCCCCCCACTCGGTGTTTCCTTTGGTTATGTTTTGACGTTTTTATTTGTTTTGGTGAGTAAGGCTAAAACAGTCAGGATGAGAACAGGAAGCTTATCTCAACACAAGAACTGAGAGGCAAAGGAATATGACTTTGAGCTTTTGGTGGGGCCGGCCGGATTTGAACCGACGACCTTTACCCGGAAATAGTGGCTAAGCACTGTTCCTACGGGTTTCTCTAACCGCTCCAGAACTTCGTCATCCCGTGTGGTCCGCAAACCCGTGCGTGTACTTCTGGAGCCCGTCGTCATACCTATCTAGACTACGGCCCCTCTTCTGAGGGTTAAGCTAACTGTGAAAATTAAATATATGTGTTATTCCTTTCAAATGAATAGGGTTTTTCTAAGCTTTTCTATTGGGACAGTTCAGCTTCGGCTTTCTTGAAGGCTCATATGACATTTTCCACAGCTTTGCATCTTCAAAACACCCAAAAAAGTAGTTTCGCATATTAGTTTGATGCGTAACATTTATAATATGTCATTGATGATAGCTATAATTTTGTGGGTCTAAAATGGATATAGAACAAATAGCTGAATACGCCTTCATGGCGGTCGTGGTCATAGGGGTCGTTGCAGGACTAGCATATGGCTACAACGAGTGGGATTACGTGGAAAATGCTGCGGATCGGTGGGATACGGGTTGGATCATGCTTATACTGGTTATACTTGGCATCATCGTGGGACTTGTAAGCATAACTGCAAAGGAGTCTACACCATTTCTAATAGCAACAATCGCTTTAATAGTAACTAGTACAATGATGGAACCGTTCCGTGCGATTAACACTGTGGCAGCGCCATTAGGCTACATGGCGACATGGATAGTTACGTTCATAGCAACGTTTGCAGCTCCCGCAGCTGTTTTAATAGCAATTAAAGCAGTCTACGCCATGTCGAAAGAGAAATAGAATAATTTCCCCCTTTCTTTTTTTTCTGGTTTAAGTTAACTCTAAAGCTGTTAGGAAAATCATTGAGAAACACCAGCCTTTTTCCAGGGCTTCACAGTTACACATAAGAAGTATTGGGGCTTCTTTTGAGAGAAAGATAAGGAAGTTTCTGTTGTGAGAAGCGAAAAGTTAATGAGCATAGACTCACCGTGTATTTCTGGGTTTGCCGGCCATAGGGTGCGGGATCCACCTGATCCCATTCCGAACTCAGAAGTTAAACCGTGCTCCGTTTCCGGCTGTAGTGTGGTCTTAGGTCACGCGAACCCGGGAAAGCTGGCAGCCCTACCTGAATTTAGTGTTCCATTTCGGCGGGTAATTACCTAAAACTTATAACTGAGCGTTGATAGTTTTTCCAGAAGGCGAGTTTGTGAACGAAATGGCTACAATAACAGCTTTGCAGAATCAGATTATGCAAGAGCCGTTCGGAGAGTATTCATGGATCCTAAACGTGCTAATCTATGTTTTTTTCTTTGTTTTCATGTTTTACGGACAAAAAATTAACACTTACATCATGCTTAGAGAAGTTGAAGGCTCGCTTTACAAACTGAAATATATAAAGGATAAAGGAAGAAAAAAAGCAATAGAAGCAATAAAGGAGATCGGTAAGGCGGAAACAGATCCTACGGCTAGAGTTGACAGATTTTTAGAGTATTTTACCATAGCGCCGAAAAGCCTCGATCCCGCAGGAATAGTCGGGAAGCTTGAACATATACTAGACGTTAGGGAAACCCGTTTCAAAGACGATGTAAAATTGATGGCGCCAGAAGCAGACAGAACCCAAATTAATAATCTTGAAAACACTCTTGAAGCGGCAATGGCTCTAAATTTCATCTATAAAATAATAAGACACTTTTATTTGCTGGGCAAGAAAACGTTGAGCCTCTACATTATAATGCAGCTGCAGATGATTTTGCCCCTTGTAATGCGTGAAGCTGAAGCCTACGCAAACGCGTTAAAAGCCTTTGCAGAGGGTCAACCAATCGGCGACGGGGTTGGAGCACTTGTAGCAGCAAGGCTTACGCAAGGACATCCTACGAGAATAATAGCGAAAGATTGTATTGCTGCAACTGTACCGTTGGAAGGACGAACAGCATATGTTGTTAAAGCTGAAGGACCAGGGGGAAATGTCGGCAAGCCCGGAGAGGCAGTAAAAACGGTAATTGAGGAAAATGAAGGAAAAATAGCGACAATAATTATGGTGGATGCAGCCTTGAAGCTTGAAGGTGAAGAAGTTGGGGAAATTGCTGAGGGAGTGGGCGCAGCCATAGGTGGACCCGGTGTAGATCAATTCAAGATTGAGGAGTCAATCCTGGAACATCGCATTCCGATAAACGCTGTGATAATAAAGGAAGACATTGGCGATGCGGTTTCACCCATGCGCAAAGAAATTTTTGAGGCTGTCGACAAGGCCATTGAGAGAATAAAACAGGTCATTCTGGAGAAGACAAAAGAGGGGGATAAAGTAATCATTGTTGGGGTTGGTAACACCATTGGCATCGGGCAATAGGAAAGTGAAAAAAATGAGTGAACCCTCTTCATCTGCGGCAGCCAAAATCTCTTCATTTGCGTTGCTGGTGATATTCCTTACTTTGGCGCTATCCTTAGTGGCCCTTATTCTAGCCATCAACGTTCTGTACACGCCCAATCAAGAACCATCTGTAGCAGGATACTTGTTACTTATAGGATTCTTAGGTGTAGCTTTATCCACTTACGTGCTGCTTCAAACAAGGAAAAGAATAAAACGTTTAAGAATAAAAACTCCGCCCGTAATAACCACCGTTGAATGTAGAAAATGCGGTTTTAAGAACATCCGAGATTTCCAAAGAGGGGACTACATTTTCAAAGAGGTTGAACCATGCGAGAAATGCAAGGAAAACACGTTGATAACGGCAATTTATAGGGAAGTTAAAGAGAAAAGGAAGAAAACGCGTTTCTAGGTTAAAACTTCACATCCATCTTCAACGACCATAACAGTGTGTTCAGCCTGAGCCACTGGTTTTCCGCTTGCTTCAACAAACACAGGATACCCCATAATGGCTTTTGAGGACAGAAGTTCACGGAAAGCTTCTTGGTAATGTTCTTTCGGCACAACATTTTGCAGCCAACGTTCACCGAAAGGCAGTGTTCTAAAGCTCTTTTCGATGTGTTTCAAGAGCTGTTTCGCATAAGGACTCTTTAATGACCTGCGCTTGAGAAAGCGGAAGATTGTTACTTCCTCGCCGTTTTTGACTTTGCCTACTGCATTTGGCAATGTTACGAAGGGTTCAATGGCGTAGATTCCACCGAGCTTAATCTTCGAAAAAAAAGACAGGTGTGAAACATTAGGTATGGGGGTGCCAGCGTGCACAATGTATCGTCCAATCTGATGCCCCGTCAAGTTTGAGATTGGTTTGAAGCCATGTGATTTTATGGTTTTTTCAATTATTGCGCCAAGTCTTGAAGTTGAAATTCCCGGATGTATGTTGTTTATAGCTGCGCTCAAGGCTTGTTCTGCCGCTTTCAAAAGGCTTCTGCATTCCGAATTGAAACATATTGTGACTTCACTGTCAGTTACATAACCATCAACGTGAACGCCGAGGTCCAACTTGACTATGGACTTCTCAGGAATTCTCTTTTGGTCATTTGGCGGAGAGGTGTAATGCGCCGCTATTTCGTTTATTGAAACGTTGCATGGAAATGCTGGCTTTCCACCCTTTTCCTGTATGAGGTTTTCAGTTTTTTCACAAACATCAATTATGAGCATGCCTTCGCGAACGTAATCTTTCATTTTTTCACGTACTTCACGGAGGATTTTCCCGGAAAGCCTGAACTTTTCAATGGCTTCGTCGGCAAAAATGTTCATCAACTCACTGACTTTGCTTTTGATAATGCTAACAACGCCTCGATTTAATAAGTTTACAGCAACTGGTGTGAAGTAGTTGGTGGAAGAAACCAGTTTTAGGTTTGTATGCGCCTAGAGTTTCAGTGTGAAAACTTCTGGTTTGAGCGTTACGAAATTGTTTCCGCCTAGGTGAAAAATCATCCTCGCTTTTTCTAAGTTATATTTACGTGTGAAGGCTTCTTTGTCTGCATAGGCTTCAACTATTTCGCCCACAAACACTGTGTGGTCTCCAGTTGTGAATTGGCTGTGAAGATTGCACTCGAGAATGGCTGCGCATTCCTTTATTATGGGTGGTTTCACGTTTTTAGCTGGTAAAGGCGTCAAGTCCACCTCTTTGAATTTGTCATAGTCTCTTCCGCTTACTCTGCCGCCAAAGAGCACTTCCTTCAAAATTTTCATTACTGGAATGTTAATTACAAACTCCTTTGTTCCATCAATAAGGGTGTGAGAGTACCTTTTAGGTGCAATGCTTACAGCAACAAGCGGTGGGTTGATTGATGTTGGCATAGCCCACGCCAAAGTTATGATATTCGGTTTTCCATTCTTGCCAGCACACGAAACGAGCACTACGTGCATTGGATGAAGAAGCCGGTATGACGATGATAAATCGATTTTGGTTTTTCCAGAATCCATAGTCTTCCCTCATGTTAACTTTCAATATCCTGAGAAACTGTTTAAAAACAGTTGCCAAAAAGTTTTTAAATATTACTATTTACCCATTTTTGTTGGCGAATATGTTGGACTGGCGTTAACCCTCGTTAAGATTCTTACCGTTTTAACAGTAGATGCACTCAAATTTAAAAACCTTCGAAAAGATATATTTTCTCTTAATGTTAAGAGAGGAGAAAAGCTTGCTGCCAAATTCTAATAAAAAAACAGTGCTTGATCCCTTCGGAGCAAGCGAAGTCGCAGATTATGAACGATTGTACAAGGAATTTGGAATTGACCCGTTTGAACCTCTTCTATCAAAGGTGCCGAACCCATCTTTTTACATGAGACGGGGAATAATCTTCGGACACCGAGATTTCAACAGGATATTGAACGCCATACATAAACATGAAGAATTTGCTGTCTTAAGCGGAATTAAACCTACAGGTGAGTTTCACCTAGGAACACTTATGACCGCGAAAGAAATCATCTACTTTCAGCAACAAGGCGCCCAGACATTCTATTGTATTGCTGATATAGAAGCTTATGAAGATAACAACGTTTCATTTGAGAAAAGTGAAAGAATAGCTGTAGACAATGTTGCAGACCTGCTTGCACTGGGACTGGATCCTAAACGGACATACATTTATCGACAGTCTGAGGAGATTCGAGTTAAGGACTTGGCTATAATCTTTGGAAGACCTGTGACATTGGCTACCATGAAAGCAATTTATGGTGAACGCCACATTGGTCTGTACCTATCGGCTTTGATACAAGCCGGAGACATTCTCCTACCTCAACTAGAAGACTTCGGCGGACCTAAACCCACCATAATTCCAGTGGGAGTTGATCAAGATCCACACATTCGCTTCACAAGAGACCTTGCCCAGAAATTCCACCGAAAATACAAGTTTATTCTTCCATCCTCAACCTATCATAAGCTCATGAAGGGTTTAGACGGTTCCCCAAAAATGAGCAAGCGGCAAATGAATTACTTCACATTACACGACAGCCCGGAAACAATCGCCAAGAGAATATCCAACTCTTTCACTGGTGGAAGAGCGACTGTGAAAGAGCAACAGGAACTTGGTGGAATTCCCGAAATCTGTCCAGTATACGAAATTTGCCTCTTTCACTTCATCAAAGATAACGATAAAATCACGAGAATCTATCATGACTGCAAAACTGGAAGGCTTTTGTGTGGAGAACACAAAAAGCAAACAATTGAGAGAGTACTAGAATTCGTAAAAGAACATCGCCGAAAAAAGAAGAAGTTCATGGATAAAGCGCAAGAAATCCTTCAATTGAAATATGAAAGAGAAAAAACAAAAAAATAAATACCCTTTCACTATCTTCATTATTTACGGTGAAGTGATGTCTCGCCAATTTACATAAAGAAGCAGACTAGTTCTAGACAAAAACCAGTTATAAGCACGCATACTTTTATTAAAACTGAAACAACAACTACGTTATCAAATCCAGCCAATTTCATCTGTGATGGGAAAAGCCATGGTTGAACTCAGGGAAAACGAGTATAAAATATTATTGACCATAGAAAGACTCGGCGGAAAAGCGTCAGTGGGACAGATAATAGAAGAAAATGGCTTGCCTAACGCAGCGATAATGCGTGCAGCCCTAGTGTTACAAGAGA
>DAOVMU010000043.1 GCA_030630585.1 Candidatus Bathyarchaeota archaeon
CTTTTCTTTCAACAGCATAGTTCATTTCTGCCTCTATGTCAAACCCTTTCGATTTAGGCTTCCAATCTTTCAAGATTTCCCATCGCACCACCCTTAAGCCCGTCAATGGATCCCTCATCTTCACACCGTTCACCAAGTACTGTGCAAAAGCCAAGAAACGGTTGCCCACGTAATAGGCGCTCTTCACATCGGCCACGTTAAAGGGTTTGTCAAACCTGTCTCCACACACCATGCCAACGTCAGGGTTTTCCTCTAAAATCCTAATCATGTAAGGAATGTATTCTGCAGGATAAGTAAAATCTGCATCAATAAACACAACAAAGCGGGGCTCCAACTTCAAACAGTTCAGG
Organism: Candidatus Bathyarchaeota archaeon; assembly: GCA_030630585.1. Taxonomy (GTDB): domain Archaea; phylum Thermoproteota; class Bathyarchaeia; order Bathyarchaeales; family Bathycorpusculaceae; genus SOJA01. The sequence continues at coordinate 351 of DAOVMU010000043.1, forward strand.
GCCTCCGCCAAAGCGCATCCCTTGCCTCCTTCGCTTCTCTGAAAGATAACGTCTAACCCGAATTTTCTGGCAATCTCAACCGTCCCATCGGTGCTGTTGCCGTCAACAACAAGAATGTAAGGCGTATCCAAAAACTGCATAATCTCCCTTGCAGTTGGACCTAATCCTTCCTCCTCATTCAGGGTCGGAATCACAACAGCTACATCTGAGCTTCTACACCTATCCATAGTGTTCACCAATGCCAAACAATGTGTTCGCTAAATCAAGCCCAACCTCGTTCTTTCTTACCAGCTAGCTCCTTCTACGTTTAAGAATGCCAAACAACGCAAAGGCTGCGGAAAGGCCTCCTACACCCCCAATCGTACCAAAAAGGAACTCTGGAATAACATGAATCGTAGCATAAGCAATTGTCAACTTCTCAGCGCCAGTACAAACTATATCATAATGGCCTACCCCATGCTCAGGAACGAAGCTTACAGTTCCACTTTTTCCCAAGTTAACCCATTCTTCGTCTAACTCGCCACTCTCGTAATATGCGGTGATATTAACCATGCCATTAGCCATCCAATGCACATAAACTTCTTCTCCAAGAATGAACGTTTCTTTCGGAACATCGTCTCCATCAGTTGTCCATACATTCGCAACAGTAGCCCAGCCATAGGCCTCCGCTGTAAAAAGCAAAGCAACTATGATGGTGAGCCCAGCTATAGTTAATACCCTAGCTTTCTCCATTCTCCCACCTAATTATGCACATATTATTGTGCTGTTTTGAATAAAAATACCTATGAAACACCCGCATGTTTTTTCTATAACAATAATCTGTTTACTTTAACCTGTGGCATTCACCCAGAAATCGACAAAACGCTTATGATATTGGAAGTCTCCGAAGGGTGAGTTATACCGCCACAACTCGAAGAAAAACTGATAGTAAAAGCCACTACTTTCTCGGTTCCACTCCACAGTCTTATTCACAAGAAAACTGCAGCCATCCACCTTCAAACACTCAACTCTGCAAGAATTGCCTTCCAAAAAAACTCCTGACAAAGAGAAAACCACCTCTGTTTCCCAGCACTCTCCGTCACTCAGGAAGACGCGATACTCAAAAAGCGGAGGCAAAGGACTAGGTGTCCCATTTCTACTATCGGGTAAAGGCTCAGACCCATTCCTAAACTTCACATATACACGGTAATATTCTAACCCCCCCATATGATTTCCAATGCCCACATAAACCCTGTAAGTTTCCTGAGCTTTCACTTGAACGGGGTAACCCTCAGCCATGTGACCTTCCCCAAGAACCCAAAACTCTGAAAACCTTTCTCCGCTAGGAAAAGATATGACAATAGCCAAAGTAGGGGACAAAATAATCAAACCAATGAAGACAATTGAAGTTGCATACAAAAACTTGAAGTCCCTGATGCTTATCAACTGTCAATCACCTCAGGCTTCATCCCCAAAACACGCTTCACATAACGCCTCTTCAGAAAACGCCAGCCAAACAAACCTGCAACAAAAAGCAGGCCTAAACCAACACTCGAATAAGAGGCAGTCAAAAACAATCGACTCAGCTTTTCTGATTCCGCTTCAAGCTTCAAGCTACTGGCAGCTTGAAAGATTCCATCAACCAAGTTTGTACACTTCTCAGCTAAGATAGTAGCATTATCATAATTTCCAACGCGAAAAGCGACATTAGCCTCAGCCAACAGTCCTCCAGCGTCCCCAAGCTTGATTCTAAGCAATGAAACATTTCCGCCAGCCTGCTCCGCAGAAGCAACAGCCAAATGAGCTTCGGCAACCTCACCCTCAGCATCCACTATCGCTGAAAAAGCGGCTTCCTGTTCTTCAAGCTCTTCTCTATAAACACAAGAAACTGATGATAAAAAGCTGCATACAACGACTAAACATAGGATAAACAAGCAAGTCTTCATTTTCGTTAGCTGACGCTTCACAGAACCTTTCATCTATGTCGCTCCTACCTCTTCAATTTAGTAGTTCTAGAGCTTGTCCTATTTGCTAATCCACACATTCCTTCTAAAACTTCCCTTTCAAACATTCTGTCTTTGAGCTCCTCCTCAAGCCTCAAGTACATACGAGAAAGAATGTTATACTCCTTGAGAAAAGTATGTCCCTTTTCTGTCACTCTGCAAACGTCATTGTTCACAATGATCAATCCAGCCTTAATAGTTTGATCTAAATACTTTACTAGCAGCTTATGGCTTAAATTGGCGCGATGCATAATCCTCGTCTTCTTTGTACCATTGCCAACAGCGTCCAAAATATCTGCTAGAATCTCCAATTTTCTCCTATATCTTACCACAAGCTCACAACCATAAACCTTTGGTTCAGGAGGCCCAGCGCGCCCGACATCTTCGAAATTTCATGAAAATTAGGAAGCTCAGAATCCCTAGACGTAGAGATGGCCATCCAACATTTACAAAAAGCAAGAAATAATCACGTTTCGCCATTCCTTCATCCATAAGCTTATCATCAATCCGCTCCCACTTACGCTTTCCCACTCTATCTTCAGCTTCATCCAAACATCTGCCACTCAACATCACCGCTGAGAAAATCCCTCCCTACAGGAAGTGGACTTGAAACCAATCGAACTTCTAATCAGGCTATGCTCTTTCTCCTCTCACCTACTCAATTACTGATTAAAGCAGCTTTCGTGCACAGAATTGCCTTTTTTGATCCGAATTTATTGAAATGGCTTATCCTTCTCTTATATATAGTGCTTCCTTTAGAATTAAATCATTTGTGAAACCTAATTCCAGAACAGACTTCTATTCCACTCTACCACACAACTATCTATAAAGGGAATAAGTAACGGTTACGAAACTGGCGCACGCATAGCAAGCTTAATTCAAGTTTACGCAAAGAGCACTTCAGCTAAATACTAACGCACTTAAATTGAGTATGACAATTAAGTATGACGGTTACCGCCGCGCGCGCCCACAGCATAATAGCTATAATCGACTAGTGGTGGATCCATAGCGATTACAGTGCCAGGTTCTGCCCTTACACCCATCACTCCAACAATGCCACTTAGAAAAAACGTCAACATTAATATTGAACTCAGTCTCTTCAACCTTTATCCCTTCTCCTAACACCCAACAGTTTATCATATGTATATATTATGGTTTTTTTATGGGGGTGGTGTTCCCCATTTTGTTCCGTAGTTGATGAGGAGGGTTATTGCGTCGAACAAGCCTATGCGTCCTACCTCATTTGGGTCCAAGTCTGCTCCTGGGAACCAGTTTATGCTTGGTATGGCATATCCGCTGCTGCCGTAGGCTTTCAGAAGTAGCACAGCGTCGAAGAGGTTTATTTGGTAGTGGCCGCTGCGAGGTTTACTTGTTCCCGTCCAAGTCCACATCCAGTCAATTTCACCTAATGGTGGTGCTCCTAAGAAATGTGATGGATTGCAATTTAGAATTGCGTGGCCGCCTACACCTGGTACTATGTCAACGGGGTAGTAGGGTCCAATGCTGTAGAATGTTAGAGTCCAGTCGAGGTCGCCTAAGTAGTAGCCGTCAGCGTCGACGGTTGGTGTGCAGTAGTTGATGGTTACAGTGCCTGTGGTCAGGTTGGTTAGGAAGTGGATTTCGTTGTGCGCATAATCAGGTGAACCTGTTGCGAAGATTTCAAAGTCTACACCTTCCACCAAAGGCGTTCCATCAATATCTGCATCAATCACTTGTAAGACTTGATCATCAGTAAACACGTACTTCGTAGACTCAGTGCAGTTCGTGCCATCTGAATAGAAACTAGTTGAGTTGGCCCCACAGAGCAAAGGTACGTACTCGTTCTTCGGTAGAAGAGGACCAGTTGGGTTATATTGGAGCCAAATGCTATCAGCGTCAAAGTAAACTTCAATCGTGAAATTGTTGATAACATTCGTGTGGTGGACTTGACTGAAGCCGGGCCACACCCAGCAATCATCAAAGGCATATATGTACCATATCGTGAACTCAACGTCGTGCGCTGTGAACCGTCTAACTGCTTCTCCTGTTACTGGGGCATGCCACCATACATCCTTCCGAAGCCAATAGGTAACCTTAGTCTTATTTTCTCCATCTTGTGGGTCATACCATGTCGTGACTTCCCAGTCTTGCGCTATCCACGGATTGTGCTCGGCAATGTTGTACGGTTGAACTGCAATCAGATTGGTAAAGATTCTGTCCAGAACTGCATAGTCAAAGTACCATGGCGAGTAAAGGATATTAAGGTCATTAGGCGCATGTATTGTTCCCATTCTCATCGGTTCTTGCGATTCATCTTCCGGAGTTGCTGTGTCATCAACTTTGTAGGCGTTCAAGAACGTGTAAGTGTTCTCTAAACCATATCCATCCATGTTGACGACGCCTGCCAAAGATTTACTGTACGCCCAATAGCTCACGTAACTCCACAACGGGATGTTAACACAGTACTCCACCAATAATCCAGTGGCTTTCTTGACAGCACTCTTAAAGCCCTCGATACTAGTAGCGAAGTAGACATCTTCTAGGATTTCATCCAAATCAGGATAGTTGGGCAAGTTGCTTTCGTTCATACCAGTGACATAATTTGAATCGTCAGGTCCCCAGTTGGAACTATGGAACAAACCATACAAGTAAGTCGGTAGTCTGCCAAGACTCCAACCACCCGTATAAATATGATAATTCGTGAACCAAGGCCACCAAGGAGATGGGTAGATTATGTTCACTGGGATACCTGAGGCTTCCATGTTGTCAGCTAATGCATATCCAACAGTCTTTCTGTGATAATGATCGCTTCTTATGTAGAATCTTATTGTGTCAAGGTTAGGACCGGATTCCCTGCCAGGCCAGCCAACAGGATAGTTTCGTGTACCATCCTCATCCGTGTCCACAAAGTAAACATCCAATAGCTCAGCGGCTCTAGTCAAGTTGTACCTGTACGGATAGTTTTCGCCGATTACACTCTGATTTGCGTATACAGTTTGAGGAGCAGCAACGTGGGCGTCAATTCTTTGCCCCCAACCTTCCAATACATCACTAATGATCCAGTCCTTGTCCACCATGTGTGCAATCGCCTGTCTAAACGTGATCTCGTTCGTAGGACTGCGAACACCCGGATACCACTCAATCGTATAGTTGTTATTAATGTCGAACTCAAACATTCCGTTTTCAGCATAGCTTGCCAAGAGCAGGTCTGGATGGGTGGCTGCATCTTCATATTGTTGTTCGTTCAAACACCACTGCATGATATCGATTTCCCCCGCTTTCAAAGCTGTAAACGCTTCGCCAGGATTCTCGTAGAAGTAAATTTCTAAACCTTTATTGTGGCGTGGTCCAAACGTTTCTTGCGCTCTAGCCGAGAACGGTTGCATATTAAACATTAAGCCTAATATAGCCACTAAAATCAGCGTCAGCATTATGTCAGAAACAATTCTCTCTGACACTTTCTTCCCTAGTATGATATAGTTGAATCGATAAATAACATTTGCGGAAAACCTTCTATTAATTGGTCGCGTGCACCTACGCAATAAATTTCCAAACTTTAGAGAATAGGTTTCTGCAAACAGAGCATTTTTTGCGCTTTGCAGTAGCTTTGGCTGAACTAAACCAGGGTGTATTCTCGTTTTCTACAAGCCTTTCAACACATCCTTCATAGATATACTGCGCAAACTAAATGCCAACCTTTCTGTTCCACTTCCACCATCTGAGATATTCCATTACTCCTTCATTGTTTCCGTTTGGAATGTACTTGAAGACCTTAGGATAGTTCACTCTGTTGTTCGCGTCCGCGTTGCGGTTGAAGAAGAGATTTATAACTGAGTTGTTTTCCCTATGTTGTTGGTGAATGGAAATGTGTGAATTCAAAGTGTTCCTTGATGAAAATATGGTGTTCAGAGATGCAGTTTACGCGAAAATGGAAAGCAACAACGTTATTGTCAGAGACGTGCTTGGGGAATTTAAGGAATTCAAGAACTGTAAAATTATTGAAGTCGACGTGAACTCAACTCGGCTAGTGCTATCAAGTATCTAGATTGAATATGAGCCAAGCTTTCCAAATGTCTTTTCTAGACATAGAATTAATGTTGCATAAGACTCGAAAACATGGCTTTTCTCATGTTCAATGTTCCCCTCACTTTTCAACACTTGAGCCAGAGACTTGACAGCCTCCCCTCTAAGGCTCAACAATTTTTCAATCTCCTCGGAGCTGGAAGTTTTGCTTCTCTTCTCCAGACTATTCGCTAACTCCCCGAAAATTCTGACGCACTCCTTCACATGTTCCACAAATTCCTGCTCTGCTTTCACGTAATCCTCAAATCTAACCCCCAGTTTTCGTATTTCTCTCGAAAATTCAGATGACATAGCTCATATCCCAACTAACGCTCTTTCGTAACTCTTTTAATTGTAGTATTACAGAAATAAAGTTTTTATGATGGTGCCAGAGAAGTAGGAAAGCTCGCTGTTAAACCGGGCGCTAATGGGTTTAGGATGTTACAGGACCGTGTCACATGCAGGTTAGATATGAAGTGATAGCTCACGTTGATGCTTGACCTTGAAAGCGCTACTGACGCTGTGTTATTTCCATGGACGATCAGGAGACTCTGTCCTTAGATGAGTTTCTAACATCAAAAATATAGAGGGGGAGTTACACTGCGTAAGTGATGTCATCGATTGCTTCAGGATTTTTTAGGGTTGAGATGTCTCCAAGCTTTTCTCCTAACACTTTTGCCCTCACAAGTCTTCGCATTATTTTTCCGCTCCGTGTTTTGGGTACGTCCTTGACGAACCATACTTCACTTGGTCTTGCTATCTTGCCCATTTCCTTTGCAACGTGTTCTCGAAGCTCTTTCCTCAGCTCGTCGCTTGGTTTTAACCCTTCTTTCAGGACGACGAAGGCAACAATGGATTCTCCTTTTATTGGATGAGGCTTTCCTATCACAACTGCCTCTGCAACTTTCGGGTGGCTAACCAACGCTGATTCAACTTCGTAATTGCCTATTCTGTGTCCAGCAACTTTCAATATGTCGTCAGCTCTTCCTTGAATCCAGAAATATCCATCCTCATCTTTTCTAACTTTGTCACCAGCAAGATACATGTGAGGGAGCCTGCTCCAATAAGTCGTTTTATAACGTTCAGGTGCTTTGTAAAGACCTCTCAGCATGGCTGGCCATGGATTAGGCAAGTATAAATCGCCTCCACCTTCCTTCACCACATTTCCTTTTTCGTCGAATACTCCGGCTGAGAACCCAGGTAAGGGTCTTGTTGCAGATCCTGGTTTAAGGGGGGTGATTGGCAGGGGTGATATCACGAAGGAGCCTGTTTCCGTTTGCCACCACGTGTCCATGATGGGACAGCGTTCTTTTCCAACATGCTTGTGGTACCACATCCATGCTTCTGGATTGATGGCTTCTCCTACTGTTCCAAGAAGTCTCAAAGAGCTCAAGTCATGTTTGTATACCCATTTTTCACCGTATCTCATGTGCATTCTGATGGCTGTTGGCGCTGTGTAAAAGATTGTGACACCGTATTTTTCACCAATTTCCCACCATCTATCTGGCTGTGGATGGTCTGGTGCACCTTCGTACATTACTGAGGTGGCACCTAGGATTAGTGGAGCATAAACTATGTAGCTGTGTCCTGTCACCCAGCCTATGTCTGCTGAGCACCACCATATGTCCTCATCTTTTATATCAAAAACCCATTTCACGGTGAGAGCCGTTCCAACAGCATATCCGCCGTGGGCGTGTACGACTCCTTTTGGCTTTCCGGTTGTACCGGAAGTGTATAGAATATATAGTATGTCGTTAGCGTCAAGTCTCTCAGTTTCGCATTTCGGCGATTGCTTATCTACGAACTCATGCCACCATAAGTCTCTGCCTTCAGTCCATGAAATAGGGTATTTCGTACGTTCAGAGACTATTACCTTTTTAACATTCGGCGCTTTTTCAATTGCTTCATCTGCTTGTTCTTTTAAGGGAACAACTTGTCCGCGCCTGTACAAACCATCACATGTTATCAACACTTTGGCTTCACAATCTTGCAATCGTTGCTGAAGACCACCTGCGCTGAAGCCTGAAAACACAACGCTGTGTATGGCGCCTATTTTTGCACATGCTAACATAGATATTGGGAGTTCTAGGACCATGGGTAAGTATATTCCGACAACGTCTCCCTTTCCTATGCCTAAGGCTTTCAATGCGTTTGCAAGTCTGTTGACCTGCTTGTAGAGGTCAAAGTACGTTAGTTTTCGAACTTCCCCGGGCTCACCCTCCCAAATGAATGCCAGCTTGTTTTTTCTCCATGTCTTCACATGCTTATCGACAGCGTCGTGGACTATATTGTATTTTGCACCGAGGTACCATTTTGCGTATGGTTCATTCCATTCCAGAACTTTTTTCGGTGGTTCATACCATTCGACGACTTCCTTTGGCACTTCACCCCAGAACCATTCGATGTCTTTAGCCCTTTCCAGCAGCTCATCATAGGTTTTTATTCCATGTTCATCCATCCACTTCTTCACGTTTGAGCTATTGACCATGTCCTTTGAAGGATGAAACACCCGTTTCTCTTGAAGTAAAACGTCAATAGTTGTTTTTTCAGCCAACTCTCTCACCATTACATTATGAAGTTTTCTTAAAAGGAAGACCCCTCAATATAGGTTTTTTGGAAAAAATGAGCGGTTTAAGATGTAGTTTAAACTATTCCTCTTAACAGATTCGACGGGTAAAACAGTTCTTCCATAAGTTTCATCCAGCGCCTTTGCTAGTACAACGTAGAACCGCACTAGAACGGCAAATTACTTCTTCATATTCTGTAACTGTTGCCAGACCTGTGTTTCCAGTCAAGTCTGTATGTTAACAAGAAGAAGAGCATGGCGAGGCTCAAGAAAACGAATTGTATGGCTCTGCTTGCTTTCAGTGTACAGAAGAACATCGCGAAAGTGAATAAGCTCTGCATGAAGTGGTAAGTGTACGCCACCGCAGGCTAAGCCCACCGCCAGTATCTTGCTGCTCAATTCATAGTAGCCAGCGTTATGCAGGTTTAATAGCACTGTTGTCATTCCAAAGCCCATAAGCCTAAGGGGTCCTAGATTCGCCATTTTCTCACCCATACTATCCACACCTTTTTTTGAAAAAACTCTCTTCATGTACTCTGATTGTGAGTTTTTCTTAGCCCTCTCACCTTTCACTTCTTCTGCTCGTTATGAATTTGCCTATCTCTATGCTGAAAAATGTTATGAATGTGAAGGCTATCGCCACTATCCAGTCGCTAAGTTCTGGATAGGTTATGTCGAATACGCTGTGAAGCTGTGGTGTGTAAAGCACGATCAACTGTAAGCCTAGAGAAGAAAGTATTGCAAGCCAAAGGAACTTGTTCTTGAATACGCCTACTTTGAAAACGGTATATCTCAATGAACGGGCGGTTATGGCAATAGCTAACTCTACTAAAATTACACTGGTAAATAACCGTGTTCGAGCTTCTATTAAGTTGTTGCCTCCCAACCATGGGTCCAGAGAGAAGTAGCCAATTAACATCAAGGCAGTTGTTAATGTGGGGACTGCTATCAAATAGATTTTCACGTTTCTTGTGAAAACGCTCGCTTTTGGGTCTCTTGGCTTCTTTTCCATCAGGTCTGGATCGCCAGGATC
>DAOVMU010000073.1 GCA_030630585.1 Candidatus Bathyarchaeota archaeon
AAAGGAAACCCAGACGAAATCGAGAAACACGGTACACCTTTGTCGATTCAAGAAGAGTTTTTTGAGAAGGCGAGGGTAGCCATATTCACTCCTGCTAGTAGCAAAGGTATTCCTATCAGTGTTAACCCGTTGAAGTTTCCGTCAGAAGACACTCCCCGTGAGGAATCTATTTTGGCTCTTGACATGACAGCTACATCTCTTACAAGCTTTCTAGGATACGACTTGAATTCAGATCCTGGAAAAGGAGCTAAAGCATATTTGTTTACGATACTGGAACAACTGTGGCGAGAAGGACAGACAGTAAGGGACATGGGTCACATGGCTGACATAGTTCTGAGGCCCTCAGCGAAAATCAGGGGAACTCTTTATGATCTTGTCACAAAAAAAGAGCCTCAAGATATAGCTAGAAAACTGCGATTCCTTACGGTGGGAACTCCCTCTCTCATGTTTCAGATGGGGGTTCAGATTGACATTGACATGTTTATGGATCGAAGCGATGGACGGGTACCGGTTAACATAATTTATATGAACACTCTCAACTCCGCAAACGACAAGCAGTTTTTCTTAGCCACACTTCTCAGAGAGCTTTATTGCTGGATGTTAAAAAATCCTTCAGAAGATGTTCAGATGCTTTTTTATGTTGATGAAATTGCTCCATATATTCCGCCTTATCCTAGGAATCCTCCTCCAAAGGAGGCGTATGCCTTTCTTTTTAAACAGGCTAGGAAGTACGGGATCGGGCTTGTAGCGGCCACCCAAAACGTGACTGACATAGACTATAAGGCTCTTGCACAAGTGAACACGTGGTGTTTGGGTCGCATGATGACGAGGCAAGACATCGCTAGGGTACAGAAGATCATACAATCAATAGATCCCATGCGGGCTGATATTGTTCTGCAGAGACTTCCAAGTCTCCGAACAGGCGAGTTTCTTATGTTGTCGCCTGACGTTTATGATGGTGTAGTGGATTTTCAAGTTAGGTGGCTGGTGACCGATCATTTGACGCTGGATGAGAATGATCTTTCTGAGTGTTTGTCGCCTGAATCAAAAGTGTTCTTTGAAAAGTACTTGTTGGAGCGGAAAGAAGTTGCAGAAAAACCTGTTGCACGTGCGCCCTCTTCCCCGTCTAAACCCTTGGACGAACGGATTCGGCTGTTTCTCAACTCTGCAAGACAAGGCGTCTCAGCAGATTCCATCGCGGAGAACTTGAGAGTTGATGTTGAAGACGTGGAAGATACGATCGATAAACTTGTTAAGACTGGTGTTGTAAAAAAAGGGCGTGTTGAAAGCAGCGCAGAAAACCTTTATTGGTTATCGAAATTCGGCTTCAAACCGTCCAAAAGCATTATTGGAGAAGTTCTGGTGATCCCTATGAGAATTACTCAAGTCGAGGCTTCCAAAAGAGTAAAGTCCATGCTTGTAGGCGGGGTTTTCGGCAAGAAAGAAGAAATCTATGAGGCAGAGTTCTCTCACATTCCAATCTGGAGAGTTTCAACAACACGTGAAACCAAAAAAATGTTCTTTTTCAAAAAGAAAGAATACGATACCTACTACGTAAGCGCACAAACCGGAGCCATAATATCACTTGACAGAAAGGAAATAGTCTTTCACAAGTCGATAATAAAGAGCGGGAAAAAGCTGAAAGACTTTGATGATGATGACGACATCACGTTTATCCCAAAGCTGCCCAGTGAAGTAGAGGGTTTTCCTCGAATAAAGGTGAAAACAAATAAAATTTATCGAAAACTAAAATTGACGTTCGGTGTGGAACCTGTTTCCGCAGAAATTATATTGCTGCCAGTGTGGACCTTGAAGGTGAGGCACAAGAAAAAGTTGACCAAGCGTACAATTATTTTGGATGCAGCTACTGGCCGCATCTTATCTGGACATTTCCACCTGCGGTAGATCCATCTACATAAATGTTACGTAAATGTAAAACGCTGTCTTTTCCTAAGCAAGACTGAAGAGGTAATGGTAGAATAGAATGGTGCTCCGGCCGGGATTCGAACCCGAGTCTCCGGCTCGAAAGGCCGGAATACTTAACCGGGCTATACTCGGTAGAGTTCATTAAACTCTTCTACCGGAGCCCTATTTCCAGAGCATCATGCAAGATGTAATTCCATTCGAATAAACCTTATCCTTTTTTAACGAACCTTAGTACTTCTTATTTTCGTTTCCTGAAGATTTTGCCGCCGTCATTCTACTCTCCGGTGAGGTATTCAAAGCCGACTCGTGTTAGTTTGCATGCTTCTTCTATGTTTGTGGCGACTTTGACTGTGAACTCATCATTAACTGATGTTCCATAGAGGGCTTTTTCATATTGGATGTATACCATTGTGTTCTGGATGCTTTTGTGTCCAAGGATCTGCTGTACGTACAGGAGATTGCGGGTGCGATGATATTTCATTGTGCCTTTCCAATGGGGGAATGTTGTGAAGTGGACTTTGAGAAGTCTGGGGTTTCCAAGAGTTTCAGCAATCCTTTTGCGCTGCCTTCTGAAGTTGCTCTGCATACCACCATGTACAGCCGTGAAAGTTCTCTCACCCTTCTTTGGAAGCCGTTTGATTGATTATGGCTTTTGGAGCCAGATTTTTCTTCGCTAAGGAGTATAGTAGTAGTTGCCTACTGTAGAACCGTGCCCATGTGGAAAACATAAAACTTTATCTTTTACGCATTCGCCGTACAAATCATGGTTTTTCTCCAGTATCTTTCCGTTAGTTGGGTCAACTCCTCCAAGAAAGCTTAGGGCTTTGCAGAAACTAACGCTTTGGCTTTGCATTGTCCTTCAACGATTACTCGCCTCTTTCAATGTTATTTGTTGCATTTTGAGCCCGCTTTAGTAGGATATTTTCGCTGATGAAGGAATTTCACCTAAAATCTTTGATGCTGCATCACCCACTTTTTCACGATTTTCCTCCTCTGCATAAACGCGCAATATGTTTATGAAACCCTTTAAAACGTCAAAAATCTTTGAAATCTCACTTAAACGTCGTGGAATTCTACTATTCTCTCGCGTCTTATAAAACACTGGTATTTCCATCGGTTCCATAAGAGCTGAATGATAGTATGGAACAGATGGAACAGTGGGCACATCAATTGTTACAGCTTCAATATCAACCTTCGCTTCCTTTGCAATGTCAGCTTGTAACTGTTTTCTGTATGTCTCGCGACTGAAAATGTTTGAAACCATAGTGTCTTTTTCATAGAAGGTTCTTTCATATGTGCATTTAAGCATCTTTCGTCTTTCAAGGTTTTCTATGATTTCTCTTGATTTTTCGCAGTTTCTCAGCTTGGTCCAAACCGTGTAATCATCCATGGCAAGATAATCTTCTGGAGTTTGGAAGTTCGTGAGTCCTAGCGTTTCGTTTGCCTTTTCCATAGCCATGGCAAGCATAATCTGTGCTGCTCTTCCAACGCGATGGAAATATATGCTTTTGAAAGATTCTATTCGGGCTATTATGAAAGACTCAAGTGCTGAAAGTGCTCCCAAGTCTACTGCTAGGTTCTCGTCTAGGACGTCTAGGGCGTGGATTAGGCGGAAAACGTCAATGTACCCGTATTCCGCGCCGGTGTGATAAGTATCTCGCACAACAAAGTCCAGTTTGTCAACATCAACAGAGCTGCTTATTATCTGATCTAAGAACGCCTTCTTAGGCTTGCGGAGGCGGCCTACTGCCAGTTTTCCAATTTCATCTGCGTTGCATCCAAGCTTGTTGAGTATGTCTTTTAGTTCGCTGTTTTTGACTATCCATGAAGTCATGTCTTCATGCGTCTTGTTAAGCTCTTTATCGAGTAAGTGTTCAAAAACATGTGAGAAAGGTCCGTGTCCAACATCATGAAGCAAAGCTGCAATTCTAACTTTTTTTGCCTCGTCTTCGCTTATGTGTTGAGAAATGTTAGGATTCTTCACAACTTTGCCAGCTAAGTACATTACGCCGACAGAATGTTCAAACCGTGTATGGTTTGCCCCTGGATAAACGTATTCTGAGCCTGCAAGCTGACGTAGCCTACGTAACCTTTGAACGGGGAAGGAGTCGATGATTTCTCTCTCTTCCGCAGTTATATAGACGTATCCATGAACGGGATCCTTTATTTCGCCCCAATAACTTCGTGGCATCGACGTTTTCTCCTGAGCTCTTATCAAATAATTATTAATGTATTCACTCTTATAATGGCTAATGCTCAAAGCCTTAAGAGATGGAGAAGATGGGTAAGAGAGGCTTTTTCATTTGTGTTGAAGGATTGGATGGCTGTGGAAAGACAACTCAAGCAAAGCTTCTAGTGGCAAGGCTGAGGGAAAAGGGTTATGACGCAATTTATACTGCTGAACCAAGCCGCGGGAAAATCGGAATGTTCATTAAGAAATACTGTTTGCATGGAAGGAAACGTGTTTCCAGCGTTGTGGAAGCCCTGTTGTTTGCTGCTGATCGTTTTGAGCATGTCGAAAACGTGGTTATTCCCGCTTTGAATGAAGGAAAACTAGTGGTCTCCGATCGATATGTTTATTCTTCTTTAGCTTATCAAGGGGCAGCTGGACTTGACTTGAAATGGGTTGAAAAGATAAATGAACATGCGATAAGCCCAAACTTGGCAGTTCTCATCGATGTTGTACCGGAAACCGTTATCCAACGATTGAAGCCTAAGAAATCTGTCATGGAAAACTTGGAAACTCAGCGGAAAGTGCGAGAAGTTTACATGAAATTTGTTGAAAAGGGAGAGCTTGTCAAAATAGATGGAAGCAACTCTAAACAAGAAGTTGCGGATGATATTCTAACGGTTGTTTTAAGATTTCTGGAAAAAGCAGTTTAAGAAGCGGCAAAAGCCCTCAATGTTTTCTTCGAGAACATCTCGTTGATTTTGTTGGCAATGAAGTTGACAATCTCTTGCGGTGAAACATGTCTAGGCCCTCTTTCGTGGAAAACGTGAATTTCTGTTGCTTTTCCGTCAAACGTGAATCTGAGCATGTAGTAGTCAAATCTTAGTGGAGCCCTCTTTTTGTTTTGAGTCTTATAATAGCGTATTGCACAAAAGAAATCCATGAACTGAAAGGGTTTCTTACTTATAATTCCTTGCACTTTGTTTGTTTCGTTCCTGTCCAAATAATTGAAGCTACTGTCTTCAGCAATGCCAAACTCGAGAATGACTGTGCATTGAGGTATCGATGGGTTAGCTACATCTTCTAAATTGAAGGTTTTGTTGTTTAGTTTGTGAAGCGTTTCAGTTAGGGCTCGTTGTATTCTCTTTTTTGAAGCTGAACATCTAAAACGCGCTATTTTATGGATGTTCTTCGGGAAATTCTTGTAGAATCCCAACATCACAAGTTTTCGCCCTAAACTCTTTTGGTTTTTCTTGTTTTTTCAAGGTTGTCAAGCAGTCCGGAAAGCACTGTGTCCAGTTTCTGTAGTTCTTCTATGTCTTGTTCACGTTGTATTCTGTTTTGGATTTCTTGAATTTTCACTAAAAGGGTTGCTTCAAGAGTGTCAAGAACGATGGAGCCCCTTATTTTCGACAGGTCTTCTCCTTCTTTCACCATTATGACTTTTTTTTGGCACTTTGCGCACCATAGGTCTCCACTTTTCAGTCTGAATAATGGAGAAGCGCAGGCAGGACAGGCTAGTTCTGTTAGGGTAGCACCTTGACGAAGCAGGTCAGCCATTCGTTTAATATGTTGTTCTTCGTTTTCTTCGTGCGACAAGTTTTAAAACCTCCGAAGTAGATAGGTATAAAAGCCTATATAACTTGACTACCACGAAATTATGTGAGGTGGCAACTATGGTTAGAAAGAAAAAACAACAGGAGTATGAAGAGAGAACAAAGAAAGCATTATTTGTGTTAGGAGACATTTCTGAAGACCATACTACGCCTAGAAACATTAGAAGAGCTGCAAAGAACTCCATGAAAGTTCTACAAACAACAGAATACACGTCTGCCGTTAGAGCCTCAAACGCCATATCAACTCTAGATGAAATTTTGCAAGACCCAAACATGCCGCCTTATACACGAGTGAAACTGTGGAACATAATGAGCCTTCTAGAAGCAATAAAAGATTAACTGTAAGCATAGAAAACCACTTTTTCCTTCATTTGCGTTTTCTGAAGATCCTGGCTCCGTCCATGTCGGTTACGTATTCAAAGCTTGCTTTAAGCAAGTCGCAAGCTTCATGTAAAGTGTGGGCGACTTTCGCTCTCTCTTATGACTTGACAGTCGTTGTAGCGGGGATCCCTCCCCTCCCCCCTAGGGGGGGTGCTTTCACTCTACATAAAGGCATATGGCCTAGTAGTCGTGCAACTTGAACATTATCTGGCCCTAGGTAATGTCGCCGTTTTCAGTCATGGAGGTGTCGTGGCCGATTAGTTACTGCTATAAACAGGAGGGTTTACGGGAGACATCTTTACTGCAAACAGATTAGTCCCAATCTGTTAAGTTTAGTACGCATTCACAAGTTCAAGGAATCCATCCATCGATCTGGCTTCTGACTAGCTTCAAGAGATAAACGCTCAACTTGGAACGTTCTGCCACTGCTTTGTTGTATATGTCAAAAAACTCAAGTGGATGCGTCCCATAAATAATCGTCTAGTAACCACTGTGGCGTGTTAATGCTAATTTCTACTGCATAATCTTTAAACATAGGTTTTAAGAGACACTCTTGCTTGATATTGGGAGAGATGTTTATTGAGCAAGGCAAAACAGAAGAAAGAAGAGAAACCTGTTAAAATCGAGAAAGTGGCCGAAGATACTGGAGAGCTAATTGGAAAGGGTATAAGAAAGACTTGGAATGTTGCAAAAAGCTTCGGAAAAGGTTTGGTGGACGCGGTTGACAAGAGGGAAGAGCCCAAAGCCGCCTTGCCTCTTGCTTGTCAACACTGCGGAGCTTCGCTTCCGCCAAAATCTAAGTTCTGTCCTTGCTGTGGAAAGAAGCAATAATCTTTTCCCGCCGTTTGTTTGATGCAAAATAAACAATGAGGATAAATTGTCTGAGATCGGCTAGAACCAATGCTCCTTTACGTATAGGTTAAATTCAGATTCCTTCTTCATATGGTTTTTTGGTGTGAACTGCTAGTAGTAGGCTTGAGATGACAAAACTCGTAGGATTTGGCAGTCTTGAATATGGATGACGAACGTGTTGCCAGTGAGTTGAAAGGGAATACCTTGCGTGTTTATTGGTATTTGCTGAAGTCTTCAAAAGGTTTCGTGGGTCCTAGGGAGGTTCAAAGGAAGCTAGGGTTCTCAAGTCCAGCTTTAGCTGTTTATCATCTAGACAAACTGAGTGGATTGGGTTTAGTCAA
>DAOVMU010000011.1 GCA_030630585.1 Candidatus Bathyarchaeota archaeon
GCTGAAGTTGTATTGAGGGGCATAGAGCCTCATCAAGTATTGAAACTCGCTATAGAGGAAGCTGAAGAAACTGTAACCTACGTACAAGTGGCTGAGAATTCCTCGCTTGTAAATAAGACCTTGCGGAACGCTCAAATTCCAGAAGAAACTGGAATGTGGGTTCTCGCCATAAGAAGAGGAGGTAGATTCATAAGGCCCAGACCTCACACAAAAATTGAGGAAGGTGATGTTTTGATAGCTTCTGGCTACGCTGAGGGAGAAGAAGACCTTAAAAAGCTGGCGTCCCCATGACTTATCCGTGACTTGATTGTAGTTAGGATACTTATTTTGGTTTCATTAATACTATAAACTCGGAATCTGATATTGTCTCAGAAGAAGGTTTACTACATTGAGGAAGACAAAGGCGGAAATGGAAATCCAGAGCTTTACATGTTCAAATCCAGAATGTGGAAAGGTTTTTGCCGATCCAATAATTGTTCAAGATATTAGCTCTAAAAACGAGTCTTCATATCATGCATGTCCTTATTGCCTGACTGAAATAGTGATAGAAAAAACTCCTGAGATTGAAGAGAAAAGGCAAACACGGAACAAAAAAAGAATCGAAATTGAAGAAGAAAAAGTACGGCCCGTAAAAATAAAGTCAACTCAACAGCCTTCTCTAGAGCAGCATGAATGTCTATACCATTTCGGATATTTGAGCCAACGTTCAAGAAAGGAAGAGATACCTGAGGAATGCATGACTTGCGAGAAAGTAGTGCAATGTATGCTTAAGAAAGTAACTGGATGAGTTGGTGAACCAGTGATACACACATGCCCTTTTAAATGTGGGAGATTTCCCTAAAAACAAATAGGAGACAGTATGTTTGTCAGAGACTTTGCAGAAAAGAGCTCGAGGTGCCATTACGTCAGCTTCTCTTAAGACAAAAAGGCTAAACGCTGAGACAGTGACAACCATTGCAACAAGCTTTCTGAAGAGAATTGGACACAAGAGTGGCATAAAACCTAAAAGAGTCTCCTTAGAAGAGGGCATCTACATTATCGAAGTAGAAATGAAAAAACTATTGGCTATCGTTCGAGTTAACGCTGAAACTCATGAAATAAAAGAGTATGAAATACAGCCGAAGGGCGAAGAAGCATCTTTTGTTTCCTTTTCTCCCAAAATCATTGCTGTGGTATTTGGCATTTCCGCAGTTGTATACGTTGCGTTATACTTTATTTTCCAAATTTCTGGCTTTTGAGGTTTATCAATTTTCATAATTTCAAATTCATAAATGCTATATCTATTTCAAAGGCATAACCCGTTTCATGAAGGGTGAAACCATTTGAAACTTGCTATGGGGGCGTTGCTGCTTACTTTTATTACAGCTATAACTGCAGGTTTTTTTGTCTATCAGTTCATGTTTAATCTTACAGACAAAATGAAAGCGGCTTTTCCAACGCAGTCCCTGCATTTGGGATCTGTAGGCATTAACAGTACTTGTATAACTGTTTCTGTTAGAAATTTCGCGTCAGTAAACGTTCAAATTGTAGAAGCCTACGTGGATGACGTGAGATATGGTTTAGAGGAAAGTATAGTTGTTTCACCAAGTGGTGTAGGCACGGTCAACTTGTATGGTGCTTATGTAGAAGGTGAAACTTATACTGTAAGGATTATTCCGTCTTTAGGTTCCCCACTTGTTTTCGACGTAAAAAACGATTAAGAACATAGGATTGTGTTGAGTGAAATTTGGGAACTAAAATTGTTATTTTCCCGTCTTTTTTGGCTTTTCCTCTTCTTCAGTTTCTTCCTTGGTTTCTTCTTTGGTTTCCTCTTCTATTTCGCTTGTAATTTCTTCTATTGGTCTTGGCGGTGGTGTTGTAGCCATTGTCCAACCTATCCACATGCCTATGCCCATTATGGCGACAAACGCGACGAAAACTGGTACTGCTATGACCCAGAATTGAATAGTCGCCTCCGCATCAGCGGCACTCGTCAATCCAATATCTATGATCCACTGCGGGTAGAAGAGTGTTACAATGTATAATAGAGCAATCGCAGCGCATATTATGAATATTATTCCACCTATTCCTTGATCTTTACTTACCATTTACGCATCACCATATGAACCCTTGTTTATTGCTTTACACCTTTTAAAGTTTACCGTGGTTTTCGACTGACACTAGATTGTTCCCATTTCCCATGTTGTCAGATAGTTTTTTTGTTCGTCTGTTAATTTGTCTATTTCTATCTTCATTGCGTTGAGTTTCAATTTTGCTACTGTTTCATCTATCTCTTTTGGCACTGGATGCACTTTCGGGGGCATTTTCTCGGTTTTAACTATGTATTCTGTGCTGAAGGCTTGATTTGCGAAGGACATGTCCATAACTTCTGAAGGGTGACCTTCTGCTGCCGCTAGATTTACCAGTCTGCCATCCGCTAGAAGGTATAGCTTTCTCCCGTCTGTAAGAGTGTACTCGTCTAAATTTTGTCTTATGTTTCTCTTTGAAACAGCAAGTTCATTCAGCTCTTCTATGGCTATTTCTACGTTAAAGTGGCCACTATTGGCGAGTATTGCTTCGTTTTTCATTTTCTGCATGTGTTCTTTTCTTATGACGTTTATGTCACCCGTTGTTGTTACGAAGATGTCCCCTGTTGTTGCTGCTTCGGCTATAGGCATTACACGGAACCCGTTCATTGCTGCTTCTAGGGCTCTAAGCGGGTTTACCTCTGTAACTATAACGTTAGCTCCCATTCCTTCAGCTCTCATAGCTATACCTTTTCCACACCATCCGTAACCGCAAACCACAAAATTTTTCCCCGCCAAAAGTGTGTTTGTAGCTCTTAGGATTCCGTCTATAGTGCTTTGTCCCGTCCCGTAGCGGTTATCAAACAAGTATTTTGTGTAAGCGTCATTTACGGCTATTATTGGATATTTGAGTGACCCAGTTTTTTCCATGGCTCGTAAGCGCAAGACGCCGGTTGTTGTTTCTTCTGTTCCACCTTTAACGTTTGGTAATGCCTCTGTTCTTTTGTTGTGGATTGTGCTGACAAGGTCTGCGCCGTCGTCTAAAGTTATTGTAGGTTTGTGATCTATGACCTTTCCAACGCACCAGTAATATTCTTCTGTTGTTTGTTCTCGCCAAGCATAAACTTGCACGTCTTTTTCTGCCAGGGCTGCCGCAACATCATCTTGTGTGGATAGTGGGTTGGAGCCGCATAATGCTACTTTTGCTCCGCCAGCAAGAAGGGTGTCAACGAGCACTGCTGTTTCTTTTGTCACATGTAAGCATGCGCCTATGGTTACGTCTTTAAATGGTTTTTTTTCGCTGAATTTTTTTCTAATCTGGTTCAAAACTGGCATGTGCTTTGATGCCCATTCTATTTGAAGAAACCCTTTAGACGCTAAATTTTGGTCTTTGACTTTATAATCTTCCATTCTTATTCTCCTTCTATGCAATTCTCAGTCTTGACTATTTAACGTTACATGCCAAGCGCTGTAGAAGACGGACTTTTATTTTTTCAGCCATTTCCATAACCTTTTCAACATTTATTGTTGTTAGTTGTCCGTTTTCCATAACAATCTTGCCGTCTATTATCACCGTATCAACATCTGCTGATTTTGTCGCATAAACTAGCTGGTTGGTTTCATTGTACTGTGGGCAATGGTGTGGCTTCTTGAAATCGACTACTGCTAGGTCTGCTTTTTTGCCAATCTCTATTGAGCCTATTTCGTTTTTCCATGACAGTGCTTTTGCTCCTTCAATGGTTGCCATTTCTAAAACTTGCTTTGCGGGTATTAGTGTTGGTTTTTTCGTCACTCCTTTGTGTAGAATAGCGGTTGTTTTCATGATTTCGAACATGTCTGCTGTGTTGTTTGAGCATGGACTGTCCGTGCCAAGTGAAACTGTTACTCTTTTTCTGAGCATTTTTGGGACGGGGCTTATGCCTGAGCCGAGTTTAAGATTTGAGATTGGGTTGTGTGAAGCCTTTACTTCGCTTTGTTTCATTATTGTTATGTCTCTGTTCGTTAATGATACACAGTGGGCTGCAATCACATGTTTGTCTAAAACGCCTAGGGAATCCAAGTATTCCATTACTCCAGTTTCTAACTTCAGGTTGAAGGCTTTTCGGATCTTTTCTTTTTCATCGCTGGTTTCTGCGACATGCATATGACATATTATTGGTGCTTTTCCTGAGCCGTATTTCTGGTTTAGTTCTTCTCTGATTTCTTTCAGTTCTTTCATGTATTCTGGATCAACAGTGTACGGCGCGTGGGGGTCCACACTTACACGGGTTAATCCATCTGCTTTATTGTGCCAGTTTTTAGCTAGATCTTCTAGTGCTCTTTCGTCTTCTTTTTTTCTCCACGAGAAACATACATGGCCAATTACTCCTCTTAAGCCAGCTTCTGTAAATGCCTTTGCTTCGTTTTCTTCTGGTGTGTAATGATACATGGTGTTAACTGTTGTTGTTCCGCTCATGATGGATTCTATGGCTGTTAGTAAGGCTCCGATGTAAATGTCATGTGGAGTCATGTGTCTTTCTATTGGCCATATCCATTTTTCCAACCATTCTTGGAGTGGTAAATCGTCTGCGTATCCTCTCAGCAAGCTCATTGCTGCGTGTTGATGAGTGTTAATGAAACCTGGTATGACAACATGACCTTTTGCATCCATTTTTTCGTATCCTTTTCCGTATTTTCTCTTCAGTTTGCGGTTTTTTCCTACGTCAATTATGGTTTTGCCTTCTATGGCAATGGCTCCTTGGCGAATTACTTTTCGGTTGTGCATTGTAATTATAGTGCCATTTTGAATGAGAATGTTCATCTTATCCGCTTCTCTTTTTGTTGTAGTGGTTGCTTATGAATGATGTAATGATGCACAATGATGAATAAGCTAATTATTATGAGCGTTAAGCTCACGGTTTTGGTTTTTTCCATTGGTATTCTTCCTTGTTTGGCTGTTTATTGCCTTGTATCCATTACCTTTTTAACTTCTCACTATTGTTTTTGCTTGGAGTTGATGTTCCCTTGTTGAAATTAACTGTTGAGCGGCTGGAAGGACATTTTTTCTCTGTTTACAAGGTGCCAGTGAAAGTTTCGCGTACGTTTGGCTCCCTTTTTTATTCCCCATCCATTTTTCCAACCCGATTCTTTGCAGGTGTTTTTCATCTTGGATTATGTTGGGTAGTGTCCTGATAGGGTTGAAGCGTGTACGCTCGCCGGCAGATGCAAGAAGGTCAAAAGATAAATAGGTTTTTGAAGTAAATTGAAGTTTGTGGTGCTTGTGTTTGGATGCTGAATCTATTGGGGATTTGAGGAAGATGCTTATCGGAGTGGGATATTCGGTTAGGGCTGTTGAGGAAATTTTGAAATGGTACATGCCGGACAATTCTGATTGATGAGTTGTTGTGAGAGGCGTTTATGTTCTGATTGTTTTGATCGGTGGGGATATTAGGATAAACGTAGGCGCCTTGGGTAACATATTTTTCGAGGAGGGTTTGTATGCTTATGTGGGTTCTGCCCAAAATGACGTGAGAAAGCGGGTGAACCGACATCTTGGAGACGTTAAGCGGAAGTTTTGGCACATTGATTATTTGCTTGACAACATTGCTGTAAGAGTTGTCAAGGTTTTCTGCAAAGAAGCGGATAAGGTTGAGGAGTGCAGAATTGCGGGAAAACTGGGTGAGAAAGGAATTCCAGTGAAGAATTTCGGTTGCTCTGATTGTAGCTGTATGAGCCACTTGTTCAAGGTGAAGGATTATGATTTTTTGAAGGGTTTCATGTCTGAAATGCGGTTTTAGTTAATTTTTTTTATTGTGCAGGGAAGTTGCTGTGTTGAGATATGTCTGAGGCTTGGAAGATTTCTCTGTGTTTTATGATTTCTTTGAAGTCTACGTAGCCTCCGCCGACGATTTTTAGTTTGGCATCGATTTTTTTGTTTTTGATTTGTATTACATTGTAGGAGTTGCAGAAGAATCCGCGCAGTTTTTCACATGAAACGCTTCCTGCGTGAACTACTTGCATTTTTTCTATTTGCCATTTCCATGGTCTATGGCGGTGTCCACATAGAACTAGGTTTGTTTCTGATTTTGTTAGGCTTCTTAGCACGTCGCCTGCGTCTATGATTGTGATTTGGTCTGCTCCTGTGTCCGGAACTGGGACTATGTGGTGGTGGATTGCCACGATTTTTGTGTGGTTTTTGAAGTTCGCCAGTGTGCTTTCCAACCATAGGTTTTGTCTGTGTCCTACTTCACCGTCGTCTCTGTCGGGTCTTGCACTGCTTAACACTATCATCACTGTGTTGTCGATCTGTGTGACTTGATTGAAGGGAAAGTGTTGTTTGAAGAGGAGGTAGCCCGTGGCTCGGTAATCGTGGTTTCCACTCACATATATGACTTTTTTAGCTTTCAGTTGTTCAAGTTCTTCTGCTGCCTGTTTGAACTCGGATTGTATGCCGTTTTCTGTAATGTCGCCTGTTATGACTACTACGTCCGGCGACAGAGCATTAATTTCTTTGGCGGCTGTACGAAAGTATCCTTTGTTGAACATGGGTCCGCAGTGAATATCCGAAATCTGAACAATCAACATTGCTTTTCCACTCTCAAATCAAAGCAACAACTAATAAGCGTTATGAAAAGGGGCTGTTAACTCTTTGGGGCTTCAGAAGTTCTTAGAGAGTCTTGTTGACTAGAACGGCTTTTTTTCATGAATTGTTTTTGTTGCACAACTGACTTCAAAGAAGATTTTGACTTCTTATGGAAAGGATGAAGCAACTAAGTAAGATGATGATCTCGCATCCTTTGTTGGCCCAGCAATACTGATTACCTCTTATTCATGAGAAAATCCAATTGAACTTTCTACGTTCAATGCAAGAAACTATTTGCAGAGGGCACGCTTCTATGCATATTTGGTAGCTTTCCTTTTCAAGGTTAGATGTATCACATCTGATCCCATAGTCGTATATTCACCAGCCAACTCACCCGAAAACATCCAAGTCTCACTTATCTTATTCTTGAATGTTGAAGTTTCTGAAAGTTTCTGGGCTTTCTCCAAGAACCTTCTGATTGCATCTGAAACCTTGTCCGTCTTCAATTCGAAAAGTCTGTCACCCGCTCTCTCTTTGGCCAAGATATCAGCATAGTTGTGTACAATCGAACGTGAAAAGGCTCTCCACGAGTCTGGATGGTCAAATATTTCAAGTCCAAGTACTCCACGAGAATCAATTATGACAATTCCTATCTGACTATTGAGGTCCGCTGGAATCTTAGAAAGCATTTTCTCAACTTCTTGATTGAACTTTCTCATTTCATCGAGATTCGTAATAAGGTCATCTCTTCTAGTCCGCTGTCTGACGCGGTTCGTCGCATCACCAACACGGATACGTGGAACCACTTCATTACCCGGGTCATTTCTCAGAGTAGGTGAAATTACATAACCGCATTGCATACACACAATCTCAGCTTCATAAGTCTGTAAAAGCTTGGAAGAACCACACCCTGGACACACTGTTACTCTCGCACGAAACCCTCTAACAGCAGCAGCCCTCCAAATCATCATCTGACTCTTGAATGGAGACGTCAAAACATTCTCAACCTTCCTTGGAACTACATCAATCATTGTTGACAAGCCGGAACGAGGTGAAATTCCGTGACTTGCATGCACACAGAAGACCTCGACCAAATTTAGTTTTTTAGGCGCCAGGACGACTCCTATACTGCTCGTTCTGGATTGCGTTCCATGACCCTTAAAGATTGTCCCAGCTCTCACAAACACAGGCCTCTTAACACCTTTCAACTCAAAGCTGAGCCTGTTTATTCGTCCCGAATCAGCCACATTGACTTTGGCTTTCGGGATTTCTTGAAGCACCAGATAGTTTCGATCTCGATCAAACTTCCTCAAAATGGGAACAACTGCGGACAAACTGTCAGAGGTCAGTTGCCACGGCTCACCAAATCCGAACATCTCTCCATCAATGAGTTGCTGAATGAAAACGGCTCCAACGTTCTTCTTCCTTATTATATTTTTCTTCTCCAAATTTCGAGGGATCTCTTTTTCTGCTTTGCGCAGAAACTTAAACAATTTCATCTCTTCATCCTTCCTCCTCTAAAAATGTGTTACAACTCAGCAGACAAAGACTGACTTTTATTTAAACATTACGCAAATTATATAAGCATTCTCACTTGATTGTAACACAACACTCATAAGGGAGGGGCTGCGACGTCAAAAAGAACTGGAGAACTGGAAGAGATTAAGAAAAAGCTTGCGGAAATCGATAAGAAACTAAACCATTTACTGAAAATTCAAGCCAAACAACCAGAGAGCAGACGCGCATTTGTTCCAAAAACGCTGGCAGCGCTACCGAAGCATCTGAAAAAAACAGCGCTGGCCATTGCAACGATGGGTGAAGCAACAGCAGAACAACTCGCAGCTAAAACAGGCCGAGCCAGAGCAGCTGAAAGCGATTACCTAAATCAACTAGCAGATCGAGGATTCTTGAAAAAAGAAAGAAAGGGAAGAGAAGTATACTTTCAAGTATTCACCCTCCATACGATGTGTTCTCAATGTGGTGCCGGTGTTCCTATGACTTTAGATCACTGTACAATGTGTGGGGCTCTCTTAGTGAAACACAAAGAATAGAACATGGTACTACAAACGTTGTAACGCGCGCTTTTACAAAGCAAGGAAACTAACACTGGCTGACAATAAACTTGTAATATCCTCCAGGGTTTATTAAAAAGTGCGGGGTGGGATTTGAACCCTCGTCTTAGTGGAGATATCTCGCGCAAGCGTCCCCTTTTTCTTCTTAGTATGATGTAAGTTACTTACGATTTTTCAGCGTGAAATGTCCAAGGTTCATAGGTGCTTGCTCTGATTTGAGAACATATTAACTTATAGTTATAAATTGCGGGTTTTTACTCTTGGTTATGGCAGTTTCCACTCTTAAAAAATCCAGAATCAGGGCGGGATTATTCCGAAAAAAGCTTGCAGAGCTTGTGGATGCTTCGCAAGCTCTTGTAACAGGTAAAAGAACATTTTTGAATATCTCTTCTTTTCAGGTCCTAGCCATGTTCAGAAGAGGGCTATTCTACAGTTTTCTATCGATATATCTTCGATTTTTCCTTGGTCTAAGCGTCACCGAAACAACGTTCTTCGCCACATTTCCAATGATCTTGAACGTACTGTTCCAGACATTTGTGTGGGGGGCTGTTTCAGACAGATTCCAGTTGCGGAGAACATTGATAATACTTGGAGAAATATCAGCTGCAATAAGCACATCACTTGTATGGTACATACACACTTTGCCCGCAAGCAATCATGCTGCAGGGTACGCAGTGATATTTGGTCTGTCGATTGTAGAGATTTTCTGGTCAATGTCAAACGTTGGGTGGAGTGCACTTGTCTCAGATCTTTACCCTGAACATAAACGGGCGGGGATACAGGGCAGGCTCTCAAGTATCGGCGCTATCGGAAGGATGATCGGTGTCTGGGTAGGGGGACTTGTGTATGATGGTTTATCACAGTATTATGAAGGCTGGGGCTTTGAAAACGGGTTGTTATTCTTTATTGCGTCTGGGGTAATGATTGTTTCCACAATTCCTATGTTTTTTGTACCTGAAGGAGGGGTTAGGAGAGATGCAGGAGGGCTACGTCCTCAAAGCCGTGCAAAAATCACTATCTCAAGAGGGTTCCTCATATTTTTGCTTGCAATGATCTTTATTAATTTCGGGAGAAACTCTGTAGCAGTGATAAAATCGCAATACCTCTCACTGGATGTGGGTTTCAATGTGTCCAGCAGTGTTTTGAGTTATATTGTGAATACAGCTTCAGTTGCAATTTTTGTTGTGGGTTTCTCTATAAGAAAACTCTCTAATCGTTTTAAGGATGAGATTTTGCTCCTTGTTGGCGCTGTGATTTCAATTATATATTTATCAGGATTTGTGCTCGCAGAAAACCTATCCTTGATCTTCATCAGTAACTTCCTTGCTGGTGCTTCTGATGTAATTATCTTAGCCTCATCGTATTCTTACGTGTCAAGATTAATACCGCCAGAAAAAAGAGGAAAACAATTTGCATTGTTTAATGCAACACTTTTCCTAAGCTGGGGTATTCCAGGAACCTTGATCACTGGTCCAATTGTAGATCAGTTGATAAAGTCAGGCGCAACGGAGATCTTTTCATATAAAATGTCATTTCTTACAGCAGCAACTCTCGTGTTTATAGGGGCACTAATATCATTGTACCTTATTCAAATGAATCGGCGCGCACGTGCAACACAGCGTTAATTTCCTCTATGGCTGTGCGGAAAGTTCCTTTATTGAACATGGGTCCGCAGTGAATATCTGAAATCTGAACAATCAACATTGCTTTTACACTCCTCAAATCAAAGTAAAGCACGCCCGCTATTTCAAGAATCACTGTTACATAGACCCCCCCGGGGGGGAGGGGGGGACAAAATTATTTGTCAGAATAAAGACACATTTTGTTTCCATGAGAATCTTCAAACAATGCATAGTACCCATATTTTACACAATCGCCAATAGGCGTCTTATCCTTCAGCTTTTTGCCGCCGAACTTCTCGATTAGTTTAGGCTTTGTATCGATGTTAGATGTGTAAATGGCCGGAACTATTGCGTCCTCTTCTGAATTCAATTCTGCGCTGGGCCCTTTCTCTGATGGTGGCAGAACATCCCAAGAAGTGGTTCCTGGCGCTCTTTGAACTATCCACCTAAAAACGTTTTCAAAGAAAAGCTTCGATGTTTCATAATTCTTAGAAGGAATTACTATATGACAAAAGTAATTCTCGTCTGATTTTTGTTTGTCATTTTTGTCAACCATAGCTTCATCTCTCTTTGCTTGGAGATTTGGGATTTGATGGTTTCTGTTTTATAGTTGGGTTTAGATTTTATAAGCTTGTTTTTTCTTGGTATAGTGGATTAAGGTTAGAAATTTTGTTTGTCTGTTGAAGTCAGTTTAGGGGGTTTACGTTCTGGTTTGAGTGAAATTCCTTGTATGGGGGACTGAAGAGAACACTGACATGGAAGCGAGTTCAGCGGTATAGACAGGCGCATAATGTTTATATGTGTCTTTTTCTATTTGACAATTATCGAATTAAAAACGATATGTGTGAAGTTAAGGAGTATGAGAATTGAATTGTCTGAAGCCCTTGATGAAGAGATGGAAAAACTCAAAGAAGAAATTGCAGACTTGAAAGAACAATTTAGGAATTTTATGGAAAGAGAACCAAAGAGAAGGCGTGGAATTCACATTGACATCGGTGATCGCGTACATGACTATATTGAAGATGTGATGGAAGGGGTTGCTGAGGGCATACATGGGGAACTCGAGAAATCCGTATTCATAGGACCAAGAGGGATAAAAATCCTCAAAGAAAGACCATATCACAGAAGAGAGGATAAAATCGAAGTTAGTTTTCCAAAAGTAGCAGAAGTTATGAGTGCCTTAGGCCACGAACACAGGCTGGGAATTCTAAGCGAGCTTATGAGTGGTGGAAAGTACATCAATGAGCTGCAAGAGAAGCTTTCCGAGATCACTACAAGCACACTTTCAAGTCACCTGAATGTGCTTGAAGAAGTAGGATTAGTGGTTCAAGAAAAAGTCAGAGGTCGCTACCTAATTACCATACCTGGCAGAACCGCTTATAAAATGGCGAGACGAGTCACCCGATTTCTTGAAAGAAGGAATGAGAAATGATATGGCAAAAGTATGAGCTGGACAAAGAGGTTTTAAAGGCAACCGAAGACATGAAGCTGTGGCAAACGGAAAAAGGAATAATAGAGATCAGCAGCAGCACGTTAGGTACAGCAATAAAACTGGACAATCGACGCAAAGGCTACGTATTTCATGGTCATGGCAAACTGCTTTTGGACGCTATAGTTGAAACTGAAGAGGGCGCTATCGGCAAATCCATTGAAAAAGAATTGAACGAATCCTTTCTAATGCTGGGAGACATAGAAGAAATACAACAACACCTCACCAAAGCGAGCAAAGAAGATTTGTCAAAAATGGGATATGAAAACCAACAAGGATTCATAGCGAGAGCAGAAGATTTGTGTAACCAGTTTTTCAAGAAAAGAGTACATTATGATAAACATTTCAACGGAGGTTATGGCTTAATCTTTGCGTTCCCTAATGAAGCTGGCAAATTAGACATTCTTGTCGCCAAAGGCTCCAAACTAGTTTACAAGGCAATGGACATGCTCTTCGTGTCAAAGGAGGGCAAAGTAGTTCTGAAAAGCCAAGGCGAAGTAGTTTGTAAGAAAAATGGAAAATCAGTCATTATAAACCAAGACGAATCAGTTATCATTAAGAAATAATGTCTTTCTTGAAAATCGATAGTGGGTCTCTCAATCTTTCCTCTTTTGTTATTTGAATGTGACATGAAGAATTTTGGAAGGAAGGTGTCCTTGGTTAGAGCTAGAGGTTGTGAAGCTACAGGAAACTTTTTTTCTTCAAAAGCATCTTTAAGACTCGATCAAAATGGAAAAGCGACACATTGTAGTTCTCACAAGAACTGTGATCTTCAATGAAGACAACGAGTTGCTTGTTCAACATGGTCTAACTTCTGGAACAGATTTCTACAGGCTTCCAGGTGGGCATGTCAGGTTTCGAGAGAAACTAGAAGATTGTGTAGTCCGTGAAATCAGAGAAGAAACAGGTCTAAATGTAAAAGCAGATCGTTTACTCTGGGTTCGTGACTTTCTTGATCAGTTTCCTAATCATTCCATTGAATTCTTTTTCTTAGCAACCATAATCGGAGGCAGATTCAAATCAACCCTTGAAGCTGAAAGCGAATTCGTGTTTATGACTTTAGCGCGCGCGGATCTAAAACGACGTATCCAAATGACAGAACAGAAACTTGCAGAATTGAATAGCTTAATTCACGAGGTTCTAGAGAAACACGAAACGTGAAGAATTTTCTGCGAGCATATCGACTATGTCTGTGCTTGCACGCTCGAGTTCTTCAACCTTACCTGTACAGTGTATGAAAGCACTAAATGTTCATGGGTAGTACTCCAAAAGTCCTCATTTTCTGGATATCTATGAACCTAATTAATCCCCTTTTGAGGGCGTCCTCTAAACTAAGTCTAGGGTTGTTTGTTCGAACTCTCGCTTTACGAAGACATTGTAAAAGCTTGTCTCTCCCCCTCTGCGTTGCTTCCTCAAAGCTCGCATAACCTATCATTGTGGTTTCGAGAAAAGAATAGGTATCAGAACCTGCCCAAACTCTCCAGCCCAAAAAGGCGTGACCTGGAACCAGAACTACTATTGGATCTATTCCAATGTGTTCTAACGCGCTCGCTAATAGAACGGAACTATCAATACAGTTAGCCGAGCCTGTTTGCAGTGTAACTGAAGGCAACTTAATTCTTTGGGATTCAAATCTTTCATACCACCCAAAGCTTATGGATGAATCCACATATGAAATGTTGTATCTGAGTTTCAAAGCTTGAAATAACGCCTTACATTGTTCTCCTGTTATTTTTTCCATTTCTTCTACTGTTTGAGGTGATCCTTGGTATCCTTTGAGTGTTCTTTGCGGATGCAATCCCTTGGCATGTTGAACGAATTTGTCTATTTCTAATCCCCTAGTGTGGGGGGTCACCCATGCTGAAACGAATTCCGACAAATTAAATATCGCGCCACTTGAAGGGTTAATTATTTCCCATATCATAGTGTCGTAGGCAAGTAACCTGATTTTGTAGGTTTGGACCAAAAGTTTTCGTCGTTGCAACGCAACCTGACAAGAAAGGTCTGCGATACGTGTTTCAGCGATTTCTGCTGTCATTTTAGGATCAATTGTTGGTGTATGCTCAATTTTCTCTATTGATCGAGGAAGTACACTGGCTTGAGTTTGTTCTTGATGGCTGACACCCTGTAGTTCACTTGAAAAGGTCAATTTGACTTCAGTGCCAGAATTGTTCAGGACTACATACGTAATTAAGGGCGGAAAACCGAATTTAGTATCTGTGATTAAATGATAAATCCCAATCGGTATTGGCTGTTCCCAAGTTCTTGTAGATACAGAAATTTCACCCTCTGACAAGCTATATTCTAAATTCAATCCCAATAGTCGATAATCATTAAAAATCAGGGGTGAGTCTTTTCTGGAATAATGGAATGCATCTACTCTTTCGATTTCCTCACCGTCAGTTATTGACTTCGAATCAAGGCTTCTTGGTTCTTCTGTCAAAAGGACAGTTTTTGCACCTGTGCGTTCCTTGAAGTATTTGATTGATTTCAGTGTTATCTTATCAAGAGCAATTCCTCTTGTAGAGAAAGCTTGTAGTTGACGAAACTCCGCAAATTTGAACGGAATCAGAACGCCAATTGTTGACTGTAGAGATAGCGATTTTTTCCTCTTGGTTTTTTTGCTTTCATGATAGGTTTTGATATGGAATTTTATTCTGTAGCGTTCATTTAGCCGTA
>DAOVMU010000096.1 GCA_030630585.1 Candidatus Bathyarchaeota archaeon
ATGAACATGTCAGACCGAAGTGAGTGTAAAGATATGTCAAAATGAAGAAACATCCGAAAGTAAAGAGCTCGTAAAGATAGAGAAATTAACTCCAAACTTGAGAGAAGTGAACACGATTGTGCAGGCAGTCTCCAAAAGTCAAGTTAGGGACGTTACAGGAAGGAACTACACTATACGCAGGGTTGCAGATGCCCTAGTCGGGGATGAAACAGGATGCGTATGCCTACCGCTCTGGGACGACAACATAGACAAAATAAACGAGGAAGCCACCTACGCATCACTAATGGCTACGTAAACCTGTTCCGAGGGAACATGGGCCTAAACATAGGAAGATACGGCAGCTTCAAACTTCTCGATGAATCTCCCATCACAGAAGTCAACGCAGAGAACAATCTGTCTGACAAACGATACGAACAAGAAAGGCGATATCGATCTTATCGGCAACCCAGATATGGTGGAAGCAGAGGTTACCAGCGAAGAAGAAGATACTAAACGCACAGAAAGAATCCAGTCTACTTTACAAACTTTCTTCGATTCCTTTTGAATCTCTTCTTGCATTTCACACTACAGAAATAATATGTTTCTCCGTCATGCTTAATCTTAAACTTGGCTGTCTTTTCGTCCAGAATCAAGCCGCAGACAGGATCCCTAGGCATTGTTTCATCCTTCACCCTACATAGTGATGAACACCATTAGGTAGGCTGTCTGCCTATTATCATTAATGGTTCTAGAAGCTTTCCAGTTTTTATAAAAGGCATCCGGATAAATACGTCACCTTTTTTCGATGACGCTCAATTGTCCACCTCTGTTAAATCTTCAAGTATCCCTTCCTTCTTAGCCATTCAACCTGATTCCTTTTGTATCGCCAGAAGATGTCGCCCCGCTTGTCGGACTGGAAATCCCATGGCGAGACCAAAACGATGTCTCCCACCCTTATCCACATTCTTCTCTTCATCTTTCCCCGGATTCTGCAGAGACGCTCCTTACCGTCTTGACAACTCACTAAAACTCGATCGAAACCCAGCATTTTTTTAGCTATGCCCATGACGTCGTTGGCCACAGGCAACACCATATTCTTAAACTCTTCTTCGCTTTTAACCTTCCTTTTACCCACTCTAACACCTCTAGCTTTCCCTTTCCATAACAACCGCATAACTTGAATACGTTGGTCTTAATTTCCAAGCAGCAACATCATTTGTCACATGTCCTCAAATTTGTGGTGTCTAAAGGCTTGACAGTGAATGCTACAGATGAAGGGAGGTTACTTCACTCGTTATCTTCTTAAGGTGTTTGAGCAGGATCTGTCCTTTTATTTTTAATTCGCGTTTGGAGATTGTGTGTCTCATTGGACAGAATTCATCGGTTGTTACACCTTCATCGTTTGAGTATATAACGGGGTATATGAAGCATCCTAGTGGCCTATACTCATAGACTTGGCATTTCTTCTTTTCAGGATCATAAAAATAGCACCATTCTCCAACATTTCTTAACCTCGTCAGTCCATCTCCGCCTGTAACAGTGAAATCTTCTCGGCTGAAGCCCACTCTCTCCAGTCTTTCAATGTCTTCTTTTGAAAGCAGCATTTCAGTTCCTTCAGCACTTACCGCAATTAGAACATTGCATGGGAACTAAACTTTATTCGGCAGTGTTTTAGGTTTTCCTTACTGATGGCGAAAAGGCGATATTTTTCATGTGGACTACTCGCCTAATTCCTTTTTTATCTGGTTGATTTTTCGTGTTATAACCTCGATTATGTGACAGTTGTTGACGTGCACCATTGGCTTGTTGCATGCGGGACACTTGAAGAGAAACTCAAAGGCTTCCTCGAAAGGAAGTCGCTTGCAGCCAGGTGTTTGGCAAGTGTAAAATTCGTGGCTTTTCTCGTACTCAAGCCGGGTTTCAAGTTTTTCAAGAACACGGCACTTCTGGTTAAAGATGAAGCCTTCCAGCTGGTCGGGTTGGAGTCTCCAGTGAAAAACAAACCAGCCTGTTTCTTGGTCACGAAACCGCTTGAGACCCACGAGGGAGTGGTCGTAAAGTCTGTAGAGCGTCTTGCGAACAGTGTTAAGACGTATTTCTGTTTGATCCACAATTTGGATGTCCGTGATCTCGTCAACCTTTTCAAGAATCTCAACTACTCTGACAGCTTCTTCGCCAAACAATGCAGCGACATTCTGCAACGTCTCGTCATCCACAAAGAACAGTTTTAAACCTCCACGTTCTAATGACAACACACTTTTGTCATACACCTAAAATCCGTTTTCAAAGTATATCAAGTCGTTTTTCTCCAATTTTTGACGAAGATTGACAACCGCTTGCTGTACGTCTCCTTCTTTTCTGGCGCCAGTGCAAACCAGTTTTCCGCTCGAGAAGAGGAGGATCACCACCTTTGGATCGTTCATCCTGTAGACCAGCCCAGGAAACTGTTCGGGCTCATAACTGATTCTTCCACACATGTCCCTTTCAGATTCGTACACCTGTAAAAGATCAACGGTACCGCCTAGGCTTGCGGTGGCAACGACGTTCTTTATCTCTATTTCCAGCTTGCCCCTGATTATCATTCCGCCCTTGGTCAAGGTTTTAACAACCTTCCTCAGAGCCCTCACTGCATCCCTCTCGGATTTCGCCCCGGTGCAAACCATCTTGCCAGTGCTAAAGATCAAGATAGTGGTTCTCGGTCTCTTCAGCTTAAAGACCAACCCAGGAAATCGTTCTGGCCGATAATCAACCAGTGGAAAAGCCTTCACCACCGCTCTTAAGTCAATCCCATGCTTCAGGGCGGCACAGGCGACAACGTTCTCGATCTTAACAGCAGTCTTAACCAGAGGCATAGAAGACACTCCAGCAAACTGATGTCATCGTGTTTTAAATATGTTCCAACGGAAAAATTTCGGCGACATCAATTGTCCGCGCGCGCTGTTGATGGTTTTTGAGATTTTCGTGTAGGAGCGGCTGGCTAACGTTTTCTGAATTTATTTTCATGTGACACAGTGAAGCAGTGATGGAATACATTATTTATAGACAATATGTTTGTGATTTGTTCCATAAACTTTTAGACAAAATTTATATGTCACCAAGATCGGGCGGCGGCGCAGAGGTAGAATGTTATGATGGCTAAGATGATAGCTGAAGAGTTGGATATAAAGTTGAAGATGGAAAGAGTGAAAGTTTGTTTGAATTGTGAGAATGTTGGCATGTTTGAAGAGTGTGCTGACTATTCAGAAGTTGACAGAAAGATGATGGTTGTTATTATTGGTTTAAGTGAGTATGTAAGACTGACAGAGGTATAAGGGAGGGATTCTCGCGCTGAATGTTTTGAAGTTCTACAGTTGGTGGAAAACATTTATTAAGTCTTAATATACGTGTTACTTTCTCAAACTGTTTGGGTGATAAAAAATGAAAAACACTTCAAAAGCAAACCTTAATGTAAACAATGAATTATCTCCTTCATCATTGTGTGAGAGGATTAAGGAAAGGAGCTTGAGGCAAGCATTAAAGAACCTCACTTCACTGAAAGAGTTGCCTTTGGAACTGAGGAAAAAAGAGGCAAGTAAACAGCTGTACTTGACTCGGTATGAATAGCGTAGTAGAGAGAAAAAGCCTACTCAATTTTCTACTTTGATTATTTTTCAGAAATTATATTTTTTTTCTCTGTTTAGAAATTTCTAGTTCTCTCGACGTATAGTAGTGCAGAATCGATAGTGTTGAAAGGCGACAAAATGGATGACGACAGTATTGAATAATAATTCTATCACTAACAGGGAGGCTTGAGAGAGGTATAGACTAGCGAAGTGTGCACTTTATTTCTCTACAGCCTTCCTTATTTTGCGTAGTTCCGCAAGAATCTGCTGGTTTGTATCCTTTGAAGGCTTGATTTCGGCTTCTGCTTCCACTGCTTCTGGCTTCATTCCTTTGACAAACTTCATTACGACATCTTTTACCTCTTCGAAGTTCTTTATTCCTAAAATCACTGCTTCTGCGACTTTTCCACCATGGCTGCTTGTTCCAGAGAAACCTGCAGTTTGTACTGAGAGCTTGCCCAGTCCAAAACGCCTAGAAATTGGACCTTGGTAAATGTTGACGTTAGTTATACGATTGTAAGGCACGAAACTTTTTGCCTTCCACCATACGCCTCTTGTGACTATGATTTTGTCGGCTTCAAGGGCGTAGGTTATTGAAGAGTGAAACTTGGAAATCCAGTATAGGACGAATCCCACAACAATCGCAAGTGGTACAAAAGATGACAGAGCAGCTACAACTCCAATCTGCAACTCAAACGAAAGCACGACAAATGCAACAACTGGAATCATCCACCAAAGAAAGCCGCCCATCAACACAATCGCAAGATAAACCTGATAGAGTTTCTTTAGGTCAGGATCTGCACCAAATTCTTTTTCCACAGTCATGCGAACACCTACCTATCAAAATATGATTCTATGTTTTAAACCGTTTTGCCAACAATAGTCAAGTTGAGACGCAATTCTTCTAATAGAGAGACTGGAGAGAACTAAGAGGTTGGAAAGAGGTAGACTTGTGCACGAAGTGTGCGGGCGCACATAGGTAAGTGCGCTACTTCTTAGAGCGTTTCTCCTTGTGCCTCTTTCTTCTCTCCGCTCTTTCCTTCTTGGTCATTGGTTTCTTCTTAGAGCCTTTTCCCATACCCAACTCGATCACCGTATCCAAATAGTTGAAGTAACGGATGAAGTTTTCGGCTTATGTGCGATGCTAAAACAACGTTTATATGCATCTGTTAAAGTGAATGGTCGGGCATAGGCGAAGAAGCAAATGGATAACAAAAAACGCGTAGAAAAAGCCATTCAAAAAAGAGTCAAAACTAGACGATACACAGGCAAATATAAAGGAAGGGGAAAACACAAGCCAAAAGACCCAGCATAGTGAAGCGCCTGCACGCAGATACTTTATCTTTTGGATTTGAACATGTATTAAAAGGGAAAAATGACAAGACGTAAAGTATTCATTATTTCTGTTCTTGTTGTTTGTCTTATCGTAGTTGGTTTGATTGCTTGGGCTCCTTGGATTACAGAAGAGTATGCTTATGCAAGAGTCATGGAACATCTTGGCGGGCCAGACGCATTATTCAATTACCTAGGCGAAACCATGCCGCTGAAGAATGTACCCAAGTCCTTCAAAAAGCTTCCCTTCGCTTCTCTTGTCCATTTTCCTGGCGAGGCAATGTTTATAGTCACTTTCTACGGAGGCGTAATCTAAGGAAGCGATTCTAGACAAGATTTGGCAAGGTAACAATTAATTTTCTAATTCGTAATTTCCAAATCAACTAATTTTTCAGAAATTCTATTTTTCCTCTTCGTTTAGAATTTAGAAATTTAGAAATTCCCTAGTTATCTCGACAAATAGTAGTGCTCAATCGATAATGTTGAGAGTAAACAGTGTATCTGGCAACAGTGTTGAATAGTGATACTTCCACTAATGGAGGGGCTGGGGAGAGATAGACCAGCGCACAAAGTGTACACAACATATGCACCAGATGAGCAGTAAATCTAAAATAAGTAGCACGGTGATCTACTTAATGTGGAATGGGGAGAGTTGAGGTTTTGTGGAAGGTAAAGGATGTAATGGTTATGAATGTAGTGACTGTTGACGTTGGTGTGAATGTCAGGAAGGCGGTTGAGCGAATGAATAAGCGTGAGATAGGTTGTTTGGTTGTGCTGGAGAAAGGAAATTTTGTTGGAATATTGACTGAGCGTGACGTTTTGACAAGAGTTGTAGCTAAGGCTCGGAACCCCGATAAGACACTTGTAGGAGATATTATGTCCAAACCTTTGATTGTTGTGGATCCCGAGGCAAGTTTGGAAGAAGCGCTTGAATTAATGTTTGAAAAAGGAGTTAAGAAATTGACAGTTGTAAAGGACAAAGAGCTTGTAGGTCTGATTACAATGACAGATATAGCACGTATCCACACGGCAATGGTTGAACACATAAAAAGACTGGCTGCCAAATATGATATACCGAAAAGAATGGAAAAGGTTATTCGTTACTATGTCGTGTAACGTGCGTTTTCTATTTTCTAATTCTAAATTAGTTTATTTTTTTAGAAATTCCAATTTTTTCTCCGCTTGTAAATTTAGAAAATTCCTAGTTCACTTGACACATGAAAGTACGTGCATGCTGCCTCTACGTATTCAGAGAATAATAGATCATCTTTTTCGGGGAAATACTCAAAGTCGTTTCCAA
>DAOVMU010000057.1 GCA_030630585.1 Candidatus Bathyarchaeota archaeon
AAGATTTGAATGTCGCTTAAGGTTTCATGCGTTGACTTTCTAAGCTGTGCAAGCGTTAGGCTTTCAGTTGTGGATTTGAACGCAGCTTTAAGGCTTTCAAATTCAGCATACAGTTGAACACATTCTTTCATGTCGTAGATTATCGGGTTTTGTGGTTGCTTAGAATCTCCGTGAGCGCAAAACATGTATCCATAAGAAATGTTGTGCTGCCTCTTTATCACTAGTCGCTTATTTTCACAAATGAAAATCACGGCTCCTGCTCTACTATAATAGGGTTTCATATTCTCTCCACATGCTACACATTTCGCCATTTTTTCTTTCACCATCTTTTTACTTCTAACATAAGGCAGACACCGTTTAAAAGTCTTTTGTTTAGGCTTCTTTTACCGTTTGAACGCTTGAAACAGGCGCTCGATGTAGAGTAGGTTTACGGCTGGCATTTTTTTTATTTCGGAGCCTATTTTAAGCCTTAAAAATCGCGCACCCGTCAGGTCAACAATGAAACAACAAGCAAAACAAGAACGCTAAGAATGCAGTAAACGCATGTAAGAACTCTTTAAACATGCTCACACAGTGAAACATGCAGCAATCGTTGAACGTGACTAGCGCTAGATAGGCATGTAAAAATATCAAGAATCCAAAACGTTTTTACTGACAAAAAAAATTATTGCCGCTTGTGGTGTGGCGTGGCGTGGTCAGGTTCAGGGACACCCTGAAACCCGAAATGAATGGGGGTGGTTAGGTTTTGACATGGGGCGTTTTTTTGGGCGCTTCATTGTTGTGGCTTTCTAGTGCACGCGCGCTAGAGAGGCTTAGTCCTTTTCCTCTCATTCTCCTTGTTTAAATTTCTCATTTTGACATTTCCAGAGGCTTTTCTCGGAAATATTGTTTGGGAGAGATGTAGAGGAGTTAAATTCCAAACCAAAAAAATATTAGATACGAATTGCTAAAGAAGGATAGATGAAGGTGCGGAGGGTGGGCTTCGAACCCACGTCTCACGGTTGGTAAAGCCGTGCGTTATAGTCCCCTAGACTACCTCCGCATTCGATTCCTTGTCATTCCTCTTTTTCCCCGAGTTGAGTTTTTAGAAGATTTAGAAAGTTTATCCCTATGTCAATACCTTCAGGCGTGTAAGGTAATCTCTGATAATAATCTTCGGCTTTTATCTCGATAATTCCTACTAATGGCATAGGAATCGTTGTTGGAGATTCTATTGGAGGCTTCTCCTCAACTTCTTCAGGAAGCTGTTCCATCAAAATATCGGACAGTGCTTGTTTATAGAGGCTTAAAACCTGTTTTGCTTTTATGGGAAGTTTAGCTCTGTTTTTTTCCCCTGATTTTTCTCTCATAATAGCCAAATATTCTTCCTCTCTGCTTGGAACTGTTCCTTTGAATATGCTATGAACTAACTTTATGGCGTCTACATGCAACCATGCTTGTTCTCTAGCTTCCCTCTTTTCATCTGGAGTAAGCCCGTGAAGTATTTTGTCGGCTAGGTCGGAAAGCTTCACCGTCCCTCGTCCTTCAGTAAGTCCATACGTTCTCATATCCGCAGCTTTTTCGAAAAACGCACCACTGAGTTTCATGCCCAAAGCATCTGCTAGATTTCTTCGAGTTATTCCCTCTTTTAAAGCCGTTTCTACCTTTTCCACTTCCTTCAGAACGGCATCTAATCCTCTATTAGGATATTTGTATCGTCCAAGAGTAGGCAACTTTTTTCACTTCCTCAAGTTTGACATTAGGAGATACTCCTTTCTTACTAATAAGTATTATCTTTTTGTCATGATTTACGACTTTTCCGACATTGCATATCTATGCTGTTTAATGAAAATCTTATTTATCGGAACTCTTTTCCAAAGCCCAACTGTTTTCCCATATCAAGTCTTCTTCGCGCGCGCTTTCTTTATCTCTGTTGTTAGTCCGCATGCGCTAGTTGGATAGTTCAAAGCCTGTGACGTTTCTGAATTTCTTTCTGAATATCCAATCTAAATTTTTCAAATTGTCTGGGTATATTGATATGAATTTAATGTTGTTTTTGTAATACTGAGCCATTTTCCATTTCATCATCTTAACATATTGTTTTCTTGTCTGGTAATCATCGGCGTCGACTAATCCCCAATATTCGACATACACGTCATAATCGGGTAAGTAGCAATCAGGAGAACTAATTTTTGAACCAAAGAATATACCTTTGCTTTTGGCTTCTCGCTCGTAGACATAATTGATGTTGTTGTTCACAAAGTAATTTGCAATTTTCCTTTCCGCAATGCTTTTTACTTCTTCTCCTCTCTTGGTGACTGATTTTACTCCATATTCTCGTCTTGCAGGTGCGTGCAAACCAAAGAATGCGAGCGCGCCGATTGCAAGAATTATTACAAGTATGACTACATATTCAATCATGGTCATATCATATGACGATTAGAGCATATTTAAAATTGTTCGCACAAGTGTAACCAGCGCGTGCGTTTAGTCTCATATACTGAGCTTACCTTAGCCGAGGAAGGTCAATACATGGGTGACAGAATCATCCTCTATTGCTGTGAGAATTGCGGTTACGTTGAATTCTACAGGGAAATGAAGTAACAATTTAAGAAAGCAAACTCTATAAACAACACTGACAAGAATGCCAAAATGCGAACACTGTGGAGAAGAGGTTCTTTTTCCCTTTAAATGTCCTTATTGCAATAAAGCATTTTGTGTTGAGCATAGACTTCCAGAAACTCACAAGTGTCCAAATCTGCCTAAAGACCCTATGTTTTGGTATCAAAAGAGGAAACTGGCTGAAGAAAAAGCTCTCTATGTTAAAGACAAACTTGGTATATGTCCGAAATGTAGCTCATCCCTAGGCAAACTGACCGATTACGATGCAAAAACAGCGACTTTCAAGTGTAAGAAATGTGGACATAAGTATGCTCAATTGAAAGCGTTTCCATATAAGTACATTAATCTTAAGGATGAATAGTGATAGTCCTGCAAATATCGCGCGCGCTCGACCCGCTCTCCCACGCGCGTGGAACTGCAGTTTGAATCTTGATTTTGAATTCATAAATCTAATATTGATTGGCATTGGCAGTTTTATGCTGAAGGGAAATTTATGAAAGTTGTTCCCATTTCTGATGGTTCCAATGTGGAGACCTCTCTAGAAGAGCTAGGTGAACCCGCGAGGATTGAAACCGGAATGTCTAGGCTCGTGATGTTGAAGCCTTTCCAAACCGATGCACCTCATAGAAGATTCAAGTTGGGAATAGCCATCCCATGTCATACCAAAGATGTGCACCTCTTAAAATATTGCCTGAAGAGTGTTGAACGGTTAAACCCCAAACCTCACGTTGCAGTTTTCCATTTGAATGAAGGAATAGGATTAAAAGAAGCCAGAGCA
The DNA here is from genome assembly GCA_030630585.1 of Candidatus Bathyarchaeota archaeon. Classification (GTDB taxonomy): domain Archaea; phylum Thermoproteota; class Bathyarchaeia; order Bathyarchaeales; family Bathycorpusculaceae; genus SOJA01. The sequence continues at coordinate 3,380 of DAOVMU010000057.1, forward strand.
AAGCTGTGGAACCATCTTTTCTATGAAAAACACTGCGATGTTATCTTAGCATGTGATGCTGACTTCTCCCTTCACCGTCACATTCTAAAGCATGTTGAAAGAAACAGGGTGTGCAGTTTTAGAGGTTTTGGTTTCTTCCGTAATACTATCATTCTCACAATCTTGAGCGTTTTAATGCCTTTCACGAAAAAATGGAATGGCTGTTTCTCCTTACCTGTTGAATTATGGACAAAAATAAAAGATGATTTTGACGGTTCAGATAGTAGTGTCAGAAAAGCTGTAAAATCTTACAAGTGGGTTAACACCTTCGCTTATACCTTTTTAACAGGATACGAGAAGAAGCACGTTAAATCGTTATTATCTAAATTTCCATTATGGAAAAGACTCTGGTGGAGAATGACAAGGTTGAATCCGTAAAGTGAAAAAAAACAGGTTGAGGCAAAAATGACAAAATACGCGTGCGCGCGCAATAATAGAGGAAGAATGCGAGAATCCGAGAAGCTAGAAACATGATTCAGGCACGACTACGAAACGCCTAAGGATAAATGCTCAAGCGCTTGACGTGGTAACCCGTTTAACACTATTCATTAAGATAAAGCGGACTTGCCTCAGTTGGAATTTCACGTCGTGGAGATTCCTTAACTTGTATTTTTGGCAGACAGGCGTGACAAACTGGAATTTTTCTAAAATTAGTAAAAAACCCTAACTCACACCCGCAAATATAACAAGTTCTTACACGCTTGCGAGGCAAAGGCGCTTCATGTTCAGCAATGGAAGGCATGAAACGCGATTTCTCACGACGGCGCAAGATGTCGTAGGCTTCGTTTAAAGGAAGGTCATGCTCATGCACGGCTTGCCGTAAAGCAGCGTCCATGCGCCAAACCGAAACCATTTTCATTATCCAAACGTGAGACTTATTGTAACGTTTTGCGATTTTCCGTAAAGACCACTTAAAACGCGAGTGCAGTTCTTCCATATCCCTAGACAGGGCTAAAATATCCCAAGCCTGCCGCTCCAAGTCTAACGTGCCACGCAAAACGAGGTAATCCTCATGCTTTAAATCGTGATGAATGATGCACGGTAACTCTTTAATTCCGAGTTTACGGGCGACAATCAGACGGGAACCTCCGCTAATTAGCTCGTAAAAATGCGTGTGTTCAATCGGACGGACGTGTAAAGGAACCTGAACGCCCATGCGTTTGACTGACAGCATTAAACTACGCAAAAACTCAGGTGACCGATAAAACCGACTATCTCGTTCTGGAAATCTCAAAAGTTGCTCGTTCAAATAGGTCACGTTTAGCTTTTTAGGCATAAAATCAGCCTTTCGTGGTAATGATTACTACATCTGGAAAATCTTATTTCAACACCTGTTGGATGCGATTAAAATTGCGTTCTAGCAACCTTAAACTCTCAAAGGCGTCCTTAACCTCTTCTTGCAACAAGTCAACTTTACTTGTGTTGTGGATGTGCATCAAAAATCTATGGCAATAATTAAGGTATTCTTGAATCTTTTTACATGCATCTTGCATACTGATTTTTTCATCTTCACTCATGGGTTTTAACCTCTAAGGCAAAACGGGATGGTTTGTCAGTTTCAGTTTCTAAGACGAAAAAGAATAACACTTCTGAGGTTTTAGTTTTACTCATGCGAATTCAGCTTCCCGTTCCTTGTAATAGTGTGCAAGGCTCCCATACCATTTACCGTTGATTTTTACTGCACTTGGCATTTTTTGTTTCACCTCTATTTTTGTGTATGCTGAACGAGCCAAGAAGGAACCCGTCCAACACACAAACCCTTTGTCACTTCATCTGTGACTATAATTCAAGTTCTGGATTTTTCCAGAACCGATATGCTTTAATCATTCCAGCGCCAGTTTTCGGGAAGTCAACCGTAATTTTTAAGGTATATTTAAGGCGGTTGCCGCAACGGTCACACACTAACTTAAACGTATTCTCGTAAGGTTTGACATGTTCTGCATAGCCATCAAAAACGCCAACCACACTGAAGCAGGCGTGATTGAATGCTTCATGAGCATCCCAAACACCAACATCCTTTAGGCAACCAGAACATTGCACAAGAAAGGCATCCCGTATGTCACTAAACGGACGCGAAAAGCACCCGCCATCCACTTCAGCATCAACAGCAACCAAGCCACGATAGACACGATTTAGGTGTCCATGACTTAAACGTCTATTAAAATCGTTATGAAGTTTTGATTCCGCGCTCCACGAAAAACTTCCAACCACCTGACGGTCACCCATGTAACCGATTAAGGTAATCGTGATTTTATTTTGAATCAGCAACCTATGAGTATTGGCTAGTTTTGCAGTCCTGTATTCCGATGTGCGCAATTCAACATAACGCGTAAGAAAATCAGATTCATCATAATAATGAATGCTGACGGGTTTTCTAGTTACACTATCAATTAGCGAAACAATTAATTTGCCATTCTCAATTTTAAGCTTAGTGTTGCTAACATTGCTGACTTTTCCGTGTCCGAATTTTCTACTGAACATCCCCATTTTCACTCCGATTTTTCCGTATAAAATCTTTGAGATGCATGTGCTTAAAGTCTATTTTTGGGATTTTTTGAGGTTTACTTCCAGATTCAGGAGCTAAAACTATACCTTCTTGATGCCCTGTTTTTCTTGAAAAGCCCTCACGAGATTTTCCAGCATTTAATGCGTCAAACGCATTAGATAAGTCATGCACATCTTTTGATAAATCATGCACGGCAAGAGCTACAGCATCAAGGCGCTCCTGACCTTCAATATCCAACCGTTTAACGGCGTCGTACACCAAAGGCTTAAGCACCTGAGAAGTAATAACTTCATTCAAAGCGTCTTCTCTAGCTTGTTCTTTAAGCGATTCAAAAAACCGTGCTTCCTTTCTACATAGTGATTCCTTAGCTAGTTTGCTTTTTACTACATCGATAGAGGCGCTCAATCGTTCTGCATCGTTCATGTATTTTGCTGTCATAGTTTCTGAACTGTATATAGTGAATATTTCGCAAAAATGAAATCTCATTTTTCGGTCAGGAATATTTGCAATCAGTGTTGGAATCATTACGCACTTTTCAATTTTTTGTTGGTCATTCATTTCTTTTCCCTTTCTTTTCGCGACTTTTGAATTTCTCGCATTATTTCAGCAAAACCGTAATCTTCGAAGCGCTTTTGAGGTTTTGGCTTTGGAGGGTTCTTTATTAGAGTTTCTAAGCTACTTAAAAGCTCTAATATTCGACCTATAGCTAATGAAGCTTCAACTTCCTTTGGTTGGTCTGGATTAACCTTCAAATTGAAAACAGACTTTAAATTCTCTGCAATTTCTGTAACATGCTTCATTGCAGATTCAAGTAAAAGTTCAAAGCTTTCGGCTTTATCCAAAACATGAGAAATAGTTGCATCCGTATTTTCACGTCCTTCAATAAACTTATCAAGTCTTTGCTTATTTCGCCCATACATCCAAATTGTGGTTTTTCGGTCTAGCATCGCGCTCACGTCTATGGAAGATATAGAACGAGAACGGTATATAAAGGTTGTATACCAAATTGGTATCACCCTTTTCAACATAGACTTTTAGTCTATATACTTCAAGTCTATATTTCCAGCAACACACACATAAGGATGGGTTCCTCATAAAAAAGTAGACAGGTTTCTTATGCCATTTAACTTCTTGTTAAGACACTTAATTACACTCTAAGAGCATAATGTTTAGGAACCTGAGATTTTTGAGCTTGCTTGCTAAAAAGAACCTGAATACACGTCCTAATTTAGAATTTTTTTATTTTAAGCAAGCGCCCTTACGCACACACAAATATCAATGGTCAAAACGCAAAGTTGCTGTATATCTAATACAAACACGCATCCTTGCTTATGCAACGTGAAAATTCAATACTTCGTAGGCACACAAATTGTGTGTAAAAAAAAGAGAGAGAGGATTAGCTCTCGTGATTGTTGTTATTGTTGTTGTTTTCTTGAATCAACTTTTCGTAAGCCTTGCGCTGTTTTGCCTGTTCGAAAGCGTCGATACGTTCTAGCATGTCAGCGAAGGTTTTGTCTTTAAGCCATCGGTCAAAATCCTTAGCGTCCTTGAATGTTGTTTTGAGAACTTCTTTCGCTTTTTGCACAAGAACTGGATTTAGTCCTGAAAGAATATCAAGAAGCCTTCGATGTTTGGCAACGATAAACTCAAGTTCACTAGCACTTGTTTTGGTTGTTCTAGTTCGTTTCTCAGTCAGTCTCAGCTTTTCATGCACTAGCAAAAAGCCTTTTTTGTGTTCAACTTCGCTTAGATAGGTTAACATTGATTTTTCGACGGTTTTTCCACAAAGAACTTTTGCTGTGTTTATGTCGACGTGCAGATTTGCGCATTCGCTTAGAAACCTTTTCCTGAAACAGTGAAATCTAAGTCTTTTGTTTTTTGGAATTGTAACGTTAGCCTTTTCTGCTAATTCTCTTAAGGTTCTGTTTACCGTGTCACGACTTAGTGATTTTTTCCCGTTGCTCGGAAATAGAAACGGATTTTTGCTGTGTTCAACCGTAGGCAAATATTCCCGTAGCAGTTCCACAGTTTCATGTGCAATGAAAGATTTGGCTATAACGCTTTCTTTTTCTGTGATTAGGTCGAAGCTCAACGGCGGTTCTTGTGTTAAATCTGGCAACATGTCTTTTCTGATGCTCAGAAAGTCGCCAATTCGCCAAGCCAAGTTTAAGCCTAAGCTCATTATCAGTTTTGCCCGTAAATCTGAAGCGACGGAATACATCTTTCGCAATTGCTGAGGATTAGGCACAAAGTCTTTTGTGGAAATCACGGTTTTGGATACACTAGAACCAACGGCAATTGTAACGGTCATTTCGTAGAATCTGAAAAGCTGCAAAATTCCAAGCGTGTAAGTTCTAGCTGAGTTTATAGCATATCCTTGCTCCTCTATCAAAGCCTTATGGAATTTCTCAATTTCCCTTGCGAAACGCTTCTTTCGATGCAAGTCACCTGAAATCCAATCTTCCCGACGTTGCTCTAAAATCTCATCTGCACTTTTTCCAT
>DAOVMU010000012.1 GCA_030630585.1 Candidatus Bathyarchaeota archaeon
CTATCCTTTTTTATGAGACGTCTACGAAACACACCAGTTTTTCTCGCATCTTTGATCGGATTATCTCGCATCAATAGAAATTCTGTCGATATAGGGAACTGCGCCACAACTTTTGACCCTTTTGTTATCATGAAGACAGCACTTTCCTTTTGCTTGTATCGGCATTCGATCGAGAGACCTCCGCATGTGGATCTGCCGTTTTTGCCAGCTGAAACCAACGCTTGGAAAAACGTGTCAGCGTCAACTTCATATTTTAAAGAAAGAAACGCGAGGTATTCAGAAGGTGACACTTTGTTTCGCATAGTTTTCCTACCTTTTTATTAATACTGCTTCCATAACCAAGCCCTTTTTGACATGTTTTCTTTTTTCTCCAAATGGCATTCTGCCCTTTCTCCGAATACCTAGCTGCTCTGCAGGTCAGTCCACCTCACGAACTTCACTGGGTGCCTTTTGAATCTCTTCTTGCAGGTTACACTGCAAAAATGATAGGTCTCGCCATCGTAGGTGATCTTGAACTTGGCTGTCTTCTCGTCCAGAACGGCGCCACAAACGGGATCGCTAGGCATTACTTCTAGTCATGGAAGTGTGCACTCTGCTTATTATTACTATTGACAAAAAAAAGAAAAAGGTGCGTAAAACGCACCGAAGATTTTAGCTAATAAGCTTAATATCTTCTCGGGGGTCTTCGTTTAGCATAGCATTCTCGGCAGTATACGGGTCTACTTCCGTCAGGTTTGAATGGAACCTCACATTCTTGACCACAGTCGGCGCATACGGCCTTATGCATCTCGCGACTTTCTCTATACGACAATCGAATTACACCTCCATGTAGTAGTTAACGAAAAACTAGCATTCTATGGGAATTCTAATTCTCGCGTGTTCATTCAGTTGACATATTCATCTATTTAAACTTGTCTGTGTACATGAGTTTCTCTTCTACATCTCTGTTCCCTTAAGTCTCTGCACAATGGTTTTACCATAATCCGCCTTCGCGCACGCTCCTCGGCAACCTCGCTTTAACACTCGAAAACGACACAGCAGCACCTCCCGCCCTCTCACTGTTGCGACGTCAAAATCACTAAGCCTTATTCCATCATACTTGTCAAGAAATTTACTCCCCCTGCGTATCCTTTCGATCTTCCGGAAAAACTCTCCAACACCCTCACTTACTCGAGTCTTAAAAAGAAACTCAAAGGCAATGAGCACACGCGAACACCGTCATCTATGTACATATGGAAGCACTTCTATTCAGTGAAGGAAACGATGAGTTTTACGTCGCAGTCGCTAAGAACGTTGAAGAAGAAAGCTAGTTGGCTTTGAATGTGTCACCGGCGAATGATGACGGAGGCAAAATCTTCAGAAAACGAAAATGAGAGTTCAAAAATTAAGCCTAAAATGAAAAAAGAAACCATAAAGTTTAAGGGTTAATATTTCACTTAAGTTTCGACTGTTCTTAAGATGGGGTTTGTGGTTTGAGTGAAGAAGAAAGCTTAGAGGAACTCAAGGCTGACGTTATAATTAAGCTTAGAAAGTACAAGTTTGTTAAGAAGGAAAAAGTCAAGAACATAATGAATTACATTGTCAAAATTCCAAAAGAGAAACAGAAAGCCGTAATATGGTGCATCCCTGAATCGGGAACAGTGGGCATAGCGGTGGTTAAGAGTTTACAAAAAGCCTTGGAAGATAAAAACATAGAACGGGGAATAATAATTACAAATGGAAAATATACCCATGCGGCACGCGTGAACGCCAAGAAAATGAACATTGAGCTTCTACCCAAAATCTTTCCGTCCTTCGACCTATTTGAACATGAGCTTGTTCCAAAACATGAAATTTTAACGCTGAAAGAAAGAGAGCAGGTACTTACCCAATACAAGATTCAGCCATACCAATTACCGCAGATTAAGGCTTCAGACCCAACAGTGATAGCCATAGGGGCGAAACCCGGAGATATGCTACGGATAATCAGGAAGAGCCCTACAGCAGGCACACACATAGCCTACCGTCACGTTGTAGGATAGCCAACTTGTTCTCGCAACCCGATTTAGTAGTTCACCTAATCTGTTCCTTTAACTCGTGCAAAATCACCAAAGCTTCGCCTAAAGGTATGTCAAGCCTTAGAGCCAATTCATTCGGCTTTACATCCGGTTTCTCGTTGATAATGACTTCTCTCGTGTAGGCCTTATGATGTGGATACATGACTAAAGCGTGAACTGTTTCAACAAGTATCGGCCAAAGTCCATCTTTTGTGTAATCTTCAAGGCTCATACACATCACATATGATATATTCATAGATAGTTATTCAATTTACCCTAAAATAACCTCGCACCAGTGCAAGATTTTACTTGAGCCAGCTTCTACAGACATCAGTTACCTAACTTTGCGTGCTCACAGGTCTTTTACATTATTTCATCGTAGGAAACAGTGTTGACCCCCCCCCCTAGGGGGGGGGGGGGGGGGTAGGTTGAGTTGATCAAAATTGGGTCTACACGTGTTTTATCTGAGGACCCCTTGTTTCTCGTGATATAACGCTTCGCGAATCTTACTTTTAGTATATCGAGCACGCTATCCGCCCGTGCTGGGTTTCGACAATAAGTTTTAAACTCGAGCACCTAGAGACTTCTCTAAGAACGTATCTGTTGGAATGTATGGCGTTAGAAGAGCCCAATCAGCTGTCCTTCAGAAAACACAAAAAGGGTTTGTGTGAAAGCCAAATTTTGCACTGAAGACATTTCTACCGTAAAGTATATTTCCATTGTGATGCTTTCGGCTTCACATAAAAGAGGGCAAGTGAAATGAGCAATGACAATTAAAGCTGTAGTCTTTGACCTTGACGGAACTATTGCCAACTTCAATCTAGAATATAAAGTTGTGAGGATGGAGGTTAGAAGTTTTCTCATAAAAAGGGGTTTGCCAGCCTCAATCTTATCAAGAAATGAGAGTATATTCGAAATGTTGGAAAAAACTGAAATATTCCTTAAGAACAACGGCAAATCCAAAAAGGTAATAGAAGTCCGCGAGAGAGCTTTGGCAATAGCTGAAAAATATGAACTGGAAGCCGCAAAAACCACAACCTTGCTTCCTGGCGTGACTGAAGCCCTTAAGGCGTTAAAGAGAATGGGCTTGAAAATCGGCTTATTTACGATTAACAGTGAAAAACCTACAAACTATATTTTGAAACGATTTAGAATGGTAAGCCTTTTTAACACAGTAATTCCAAGGAACAGCGTAAAACACGTTAAACCAAACAGCGAACATTTGGAGGCTACTTTGAAGAGTTTAGGGGTTAATCCAAACGAGGCAATAGTTGTTGGAGATGGAATCAGCGACATGCAATGCGCTAGAGAACTAAAAGCAATCGCTGCCGGATTCCCAACGGGAACCTCATCGCCGACCGAGTTAATCGATTTTGGGGCAAACTATATAATCACGTCACTTACAGATCTGCCAGTTCTGATAGAACAGATAAACAGAGTCTAACACTTCAGATTTTTGAAGATTTACGTTTTTTCCTGAAAGCAAAGAATACGGCGGATGCAATCACTGAGCCTATAGCTAAGCCTAAAATCGCTCCTATTGTCAGACCGAAATCTCTACCCGCTACATAATTTTCCTTGCTTGCTTTTTGAGCATTCACTGTTCTCACAGATAACTGACTGGGTTCAGCCATGTTTCCAGCTTTGTCGTAGGCAACAAGTCTTATTGTATGTGTTCCGTCACTAACCTCGGTGGTATTCCATTTATATGAATAGAGTCCGGTAACATTAAACGCCTCGGCGTCTATGTAGAGAAGCACATTATCCAGGTTCTTATCTGAAGCGTTGAGTTCTAGGGTCACCATTTCTGTTAACTCGGTTCCGTTCAGCTCTGAATAATTTATTATGTTAACCGCAGGATTGGTGTTGTCCACAGTTATTGTGACAGCCTTATCAATGATGTTTCCAGCCTTGTCAATTACGGTCAGAGTAATCGTGCAGTTTCCGTCAAGCAGCCCTGTTGTGTCAAGGGCAAATTCCGTTGCGCCAGTTACGTTATGAACTGCGGCGGCTATTTTTATTGTAGCATTTTTCAGGTTTGCATCATGATACCTAAAGGATATATCACAGAGTCCGCCTGTGATTTGTCCTTTATTAGGTGCTAGAATTTCAGCTTCGGGAGCGGTGTTGTCTATGATTACCATCGTCGGCAACGTAGTTTTTATGTTTCCAGCCTCATCTAGTATCAGCAATGTGAGTATGCGTTCTCCATCCGCTATCTCAGTGGTGTTCCATAAATAGAAGGTTTCGCCAGTGACTTTCGCTAAAGTTCTGCCATCAAGAAGCAGTATTACTTCATGAAGGTTAGAGTCATAGTACGTGAATGTTAAGTTGGCTATCTCTGAGATGTATGAGCCATTTGACGGTGATATCCAAGAAATATCAGGCGACGTGTTATCGACAACAACCGTTACGTATGCCTCAGCATTGTTTCCAGCTTTGTCGTAGACGACAAGTTTGATAGTGTAAGTACCATCTTCCGTCTCCGTGAGACAAGTGTCCCATGTGTAAACTTTGGTTCCGCTGTCATTGAAAGTAGCTGCATGTATCTCGTTTATGTACAGCTTCATGTAGTCAAAGTTTGTGTCATAGCCGTTGACGAGTATGAAAACTGCACTTCTAAGATAGCTTTCGTTCTCAGGAGCAATAATCTCTGCGATTGGCTGTGTAAGGTCTACAATAACAGTTATCTGATCGCTGGCATAGTTGCCCGCTTTATCATAGGCTACAATAGTTACATTATTCGATCCTGAAAGAAGATTTGGAAGCCACCATGAAGTGGCACCTCCAGAGACATTCCAAACGAATCCTCCGTTGAGATATATGGAGTAACAGCTAATACCGCTTTCATAGTCAACGCCTTCCCAACTAAGCCAAATGTCAGTCATGTTAGTTATGTAGCCGTCTACGGGGCTTAGGATAGACACTGTTGGAGGTATGTCATCACCTGTTATAACAACTGTTTTGTTTTCCACATTGTTTGTTGTCAAGTTCTCCCCAGACACCGCATAGACATACGCCGTTACATTATATGTCCCTCTTTTCATTGGTGTCCATAAGTAGCTTATAGTAGATGAAGAACCATTCTCTAATTGGGGAATTGTACCTGAGCAAACTATCTTTCCGTTTATGAGAATCTCGAACTTCACGTCAGTTTCTTTAACCAATCCAAAGTTGTAAACTGTCATGTTTACTAAGGCTGATTCGTCAAGCGAGAGTGACGCCGGTGTTTCTAAGGATACTTCCAACTCATGCTGATATCCTATTGGAATGTTAGTCTCAACCAGAACGGTTATCGCAAGAGCTGGATTCGTTTCAAATATCTGAAATATATGATAAAACCGCATCTCACTTTCCATACCTATCCATAGTCCTGACGTTTTATCATACCATAAAGCGTAGGTAACGTTATATTCAGACGCCCACTCCGGAACTAGAACCCAACAGTCAATGGGACGCATCTTTACTCTTATAACTTGATCGTCAACCACTGTTGCTGTGTAATATTCTATGTTTACTTCTGAACCCAATGTGATATTTGTCTCTATCCAGTATGGATACCACAGACCAATCCCGGAACCTTCTTCGACGATCCTATTGAAAATGTTTACAACTAACCAAAAAGACACTCTTTTTGTTATGTTTACTGAATCAACGATGCGGGTTTCTTCAATTTCCATTATGACATAGACGAGGTGTGATGAGACATAATGATCATACGTCACCTGTATTTTCGCTTCACCGACTATTTCTCCATTCTCATCATAATATGTTGTATGATATTTTGCCCATTGTCCCTCAACTGGATGAATCAAAGGATATCTGACTTCTATGAATCTTGTTGCTTGATTGTTTAAGATGTTCTCCTCACCAAGCAACGGCGGTACATACACTGTTACATTATATACTGATTCAGCAATCGGAGTCCATAGATAACTTGTTTCAAATGAGCATCCGGTAGTCAACTCTGAAATCACCTCGGAGTGAATTATTGTATCGTCAACCAAAAACATCAATGTAATACCAGTTTCATTGTTAAGCCCCACATTGTTAATTCTCGCCCTTACACTTCCTGTGTAGTTCGGCTCAAGATAGGATGGAACGTCTAAAGCTACTTTTAAATCGTGTTCCGGAGCTTCATATTTGGACCATACAATAGCATTGTACATTAGTTGAAAATCATGATTGTTCGACATGTATCCCACCCAATGGGACACGAAGACTGCTCTGTTATGCACTATTATGGCACCTTCATCTGCATCTGACATAGCGACGTACGTTCCACCTAACAGATCGTCTGGATCCCAAGAATAATCTGAGGGACACGCAGCCATACCTGTCGCTACGGAATAGGGACTTGAAATATTGATGAACAAGGGGTGTTGTGAATCTAGTATGTTCAGATTTGAGCCTGCAATGAACGTAATGGTGAAGCTCGTGTCTTCTCTAATGCCGAATATGGAGGCTAGTTTGTTATTGTTAGGGGTATACTCGTATAAGGTTCCAGCTGTTGCGATGAGTCCATGTCCCTCTAACGTGTATCGCCAAATAGCCGTTATTTCTTCGTTTGTGTACTCACGACTGACAGCAGCAGAGCATGATATTATCAGTACATCTGCTTTAGATTCCACCAGATCTTGATAAGTTATTCCATACTTGTTAAGAGATTCAGTGTCAATGTGTATAGGAATTGTCCCATGTTCTTGCCATACGCTATTCAGATCATCCCAGCATGAGAGAATTGGTTCATCTGTTCCAAAGGAATCCACAATGACAGCATTTACATGTACATCTACAAGACATGTGTAGTTTTCATATCCATGTTTTGTAGCGTTCAATTGTATGCGTCCATAATCCGTTGGTGTAATCGTGAACTCGATGTTTCCCATCGAGTTTGTATAACCTGTTTCTGAGACACCACAACGAGAAAGAGTAACATTAACGGAGTTAACATCGACATATTCATAAAAGTCTGTCACTTTTATGCTGACTGTTTGTGTTTTCTTTCTAAACGCATCAGGTGTAATCTGAGCTGTCAGTTTTGGTATGCTGTAGACTATTATCTGAGCTGTAAAGTTTGGGAATCCAGTTTTCTCAGTTGTGATATTAATTATCCCAGCCGACGTCGGAGCAATAAATATGCCACATTTACCATTGCTGTCTGTTTCATTTTGCACTGAAACTCCGCAGCCGTTTACTGTAACAGTTGCGTTTCTTATGGGTTGCTTTGTATCTGAATCTTTCACATGTATCCATATAGTTTCAGATGTGTTTACTAGAAGCGCATAATCTGAAAGTTTAACAGACAGTGTTGGGTAAAGAAGGTATTCCATGCTATTCATTATCATTAAGCTCCTTTGCTTCATGTTGTTGATACCATCCACGGAAAAAGAGAAGTAAACAACCGAGCCTAATGCAGAATTCCCGGAAAAAGCTGTAATTGAGCAACCTGAATATCCGAGAAAACCACTTACCATTTCAGATCCATTTGTGGGCAGAACTAAGTCTATGCTAGGGCTTCCTAAGCCTCCGGTAAGCGGTATCTGGGACGGCAAATCTTGAGTGATTTGATGCGATGTATTGTTAAGATACAAGCCCATGTTCGTTAAATCTTGTATGAAGCTAGCGTGAAGCACTGATTGCATAAACTCTGTGTAATCCCGATGTGTAAGAGAATATGCGATATCTCCACCTTCGAACATTAAATCTCCTCCGGAATTATGATATTGAGTAAGTAAGTGTGTGAGGTTTCTATAGGGACTTGTTAAGCAATGGCCATAGTGATCTCCACAAGTAGCTATTACAGCCGAGTATTGCTGAAGAACGGCCAATGAGGGAACTTCATCGTATATGATACGGTAAACAGTCACGTCATATTCATTTGTTAAGGCTTTGTAAAAGCTGTAGTAGCTTGTTGAACTTCCCTTATTCCAATCGTACCATCCGCCTGGGTAAATAGGATATTCTCCTGAGTCGTCAGCGATTATAAGAATGTCTCCACGTTTCACTTTGAATGCTGCGGATGTTCCTCCATGCTTTGTATTGTTTGAAAACCAAACATGTAATGCTTGAACTCCAAATGTTGTCAGGTTCATTTCTGTTTTGTACTGGCCCGAACTGTTTACTTCCACAATTTTAGAGTTCACTATTACTCCTTCGTTTATTATGGAAATGTTTGCTGCTCCAGCAACAGGGTTTCCAACGTCCAAGACTTGTCCTAAAACCCTCATGAGAACTCCATAGATAGGGTTTGAGTCCAGTTTCACCGTGATGTTAAGTGTGCCCACAGCAAACGTGGATACGTGGGTGTAATTGAATGGATTTGTTAAGGTCGTTTCGATTGTGTAGTTTCCCGGAATGTTGGTTGTGGTAAAATCAACTGTGTAGTTTCCTTGATTTCCAAGGTTTCCGGATTTCTCAGCCGTCAGTGTTCCAATGGGGTCTCTAATGACAGCTTTATATTCACCTGTTATTGGTGTCCCACTGTGTAACAATGAACATGTTCCATTAAGCACTCCATTCTTCTCTGTCTCTAAGTTTGGGGTAACAGTTGTAGTTACGTTATGCTTCCAATAAAGGTTTAGCGAAGGGTCTCCAAAGTAAATTGCTTGATAAATGGTTTCCATGGTGGGCCCGCTAACATGATAAGTAGATACCATTTCAGCAAGTGCGTCTTGAAGTGCGTGTTTGGGATTTGCTTCTAGTCTTTCTGTTGCACATCTCAAGAAATAACTCCAGAATCGATGGTGCAATCCGTCAAAACAGTCGTAGCCTGCGAATGCTATTCTTGTTGCCCCTATATAGGCTATTGCTCCTCCACTTGGGTTGAGGAAAAAGGCCTCCGCTATTGTTGTGTATTCTTGGTAGTCGAATGCTGCTGTTTCGCACGCCATGGCAAAGGCTAGAAAGGTTCTGTTTCCGTTATGTAGATTAAGCACGTCACTGGTTTGCAGCGCTCCAACCCATGTGTCATAGGCGCCGTGATCAAAGAAATCAACCAGCCCTACTCCCTGATTCATGGTGGACACGACAGCTGTTGAACTTAAAGAGCCGTCGACATTGTACAAGCGCTTTGTGTGGAAGAAGGAGTCCGCTAGAAACTTCTTGTATATTTCCTCCTCTAGAGCCGCTGCGCTGTCCCCAGTGGTAAATGCCTGAGGAGCAATCAACAGGAAGTTTTTTATCCATTCTCCAGGCTCTGGATTCTCCTCGATTTTTCTTATCATAGCTAATACTCTTTCAACGTCTTCTGTTGTGTTGACTGGTATTCTGCCTACTTTTACTTCTGGATACAAGTCTACATCGTCATCTGCTTCACCGAAAATATTGTTTCCGTTTGCATCCCAGTCTCCATCTAAACACTCGTAATATAGGTCGGAAGGCTCTGTTCCGTTGTCACATCCAAACCCTACATTTACTGGATCCCAAACTTCTCTGACTGGACACACGTCGCAGTCTCCAACTAAGAGATAATATTCCGTTCCGTTCGCGGAGTAACTTTCATTTATGAAATTTCTAACTTTTTCAGCGTTATCCCTGCCACCGAAGTCGCTGTAAATCCGTTCAAGCTTTGCTATTTGAACTGAAAAGCCAAGCTGCTCTTTCCACGCTGCAAATGATTCAACAGCTCCCGAGAATTCAGAAGGAATTACTATGACGTATCCTGAATTGTCGTCACCAACCGTAGATTTTATCTGAGGTTGACTAATCATAACTGGTTCTGTAAGCTTTACACTGACACGGATGTCAAACACTTTAAGGATGCTGTCTTTCGGATAGAACTTGAAGGGAAAAACCGTTAAAGCCAAAAATCTGTTTCCTTTAAAACGAACCACCTCATGTTGAACAAATTCTGATGGAAATTCTCGGTCCGAAAAATAGATCAAAGGATCAGCATAGAAGTTTTTTTCCAAATACAAGTTTGGATTCGACCAGTTGAGATAGTTGAATCCAACGGGTAACGGCTTAAGTCCGGGAAGAACTTTAACTTCAGAGATTTCTTTTGTCATGTTCTCGTCTGCAGTGACGCTTAAAATTTCAGCATTACCTATAGGAACAAGCATTTTTTTATAGGGAACCGCGGGCTTTCCATATATATTGAGATTAGCCGTGTTATTACAGATGATAATATCCCAATCTGAGCCAGCAAACTTAACCTTAGCCGCTTTAAAAGTGCCTATTAGAACATCATACTCAAGAAAACAGTCATGTTTTTCTGCAGACCATTCCAGTCCTACCACATCTTGGGAGCTTGTACCAAATTCTCTTGTTCCGAGGATTCTATCCTCAAAAATACTGTACGGATAAGCACGTTCCATCATCTCATGTACATTCCGTGAATTTGAAATTTCATCATAAGAACTCGTCGAGTATGAATTTCTAACCCCAAATTTCGCCGTTATCGGTAGAACGTTGATCGGAGTTGTCAAGATGCATAGGATAAATAGAGAGGCTAAAAGAACTTTCAAAACTATATCCATCTGTAGTTCTCTCCTTTCATCAACTAACACCACTACCATTTAACTATCTTATACTCTTTATTAAATCTAAAACGTAAAAAAAGGAGTTGAAAATTATTTTGAAGTTGGTTTGAAGTAGTATCTGGGCCATTGGGGCCATTGTGATTGCACAATTGATTTGTCAAATTCTATTGTTAATTCTATTCCTACTTTGATTTTTTCATGTTCTACGCCTCTTATCATGCCTGGGATTCTTAAGCCGTTTTCAAGTTGAATTATGCCTACGGCATACGGTGCCATTTGCTGGAATTGTACGGGTGCAACATGAATAATCGAGTATGTCAATAGTTTTCCTGTTTGTGGCATTTCAGTCCATTTGAACTCTTTTGAAAAGCATTTGTCACATAAAGGCCTCGGTGGAAGATGTATTGCTCCGCATTTTTCGCATTGTCCACCCATGAGTTTACCTTGGTTAATGTATTTGTAGAATTGTTCTATCGTGAACGGTGGCTGCTCACTCATTTCATTCCCTCCTGAAAATGTGAACTGCAGCTGTTGCACCAGAACCGCCAACGTTATGAGCTAAACCTGTTTTCACATCTTTCACTTGTCTTTTCTCCGCTTGCTCAGTTAGCTGCAAATATATTTCGTAAGCCTGTGCCGTTCCTGTTGCGCCTACTGGATGCCCTTTAGATTTTAATCCACCGCTTGTGTTTACAGGAAGCTTCCTGTCAATTCTTGTTTCGCCACTTTCCACGAGTTTTCCACCTTTGCCCGGATTACAGAAGCCCAAGTCTTCGTAAGCTATTATTTCGGCTATTGTGAAGCAGTCGTGAACTTCTGCAACGTCGATGTCTTCAGGCCCTATTCCAGCCATTTCGTAGGCTTGCTTTGCTGCAATCTTTGCTGCAATGAGGGATGTAAGGCTTTCACGTTCATACATGCCTATGCTATCGCCTGCTTGTCCGCTTCCAATTATTTGAATTGGGGTGTCAGTGTATTTCTTGGCTACCTCTGGTTTTGTTATGATTAGACAGCTTGCTCCGTCAGTGATTAGTGAACAGTCGTAAAGCTTTAGAGGCCAAGCGATAACTCTTGACGATAGAACTTTTTGGAGCGTTACTTCTCTTTGCATTTGTGCTTTAGGGTTTAAGAATCCGTTGTGGTGGTTTTTCACGGCAACCATGGCTAGTTGTTCCTCGGTTGTTCCATACTTATGCATGTGGGCAGTAGCCATTAAGGCGTACAATCCTGGAAAGGTTATACCATGCCATTGTTCAAAAGGGAAGTCTGAAGCCATGGCTAAAAACTCAGTTACTTCCGACGTTGTTCTATGAGTCATCTTCTCTACACCGCCAACTATGACAACGTCATATAAGCCGGAAAGGACAGCGAATATTCCAGATCTTAGGGCGGCGGCAGAAGAGGCGCAGGCTGTTTCAGTTCTTATGGCGGGTATATGTGGCAAGCCAGCCCAGTCGGCTACTGTTGCGCCTGTATGTCCTTGATGCTCGTAGGATTCTCCCATATGCCCTACAAACAAGGCTTGTATATCTTTTTTGGGGTCCAGATCTGGGCAGCGATTAAAGGCTTCTTTTGCTGCTTGTGCAAAAATTTCTCTAGCGTACAAACCTTCTAGTTTTCCGAATTTTGATAAGCCAGCTGACACTATTGAGACAAGAGGTTTTCCTTTCAACCTAGATTTCTCCTTCAAATATGACTGGGATGGAAAATCAAATAAGCTTGAGGAATATTTAAGTTTCTTCAACAAAAGCTGGCATTTTCCACGAAAGTTTTATGTAAACATGCTTTTACATAATAGGTTTCTAAATATAAGAAGGGAAAGGAAAGATGAGTGAAGTTGCAATTGTTGGTGTTGGATGTGTTGGCTTTCAACCAATACTGCCGGAACTATCGTATAAGGAGTTGATGTATGAAGCAGCTGTAAAAGCCTATGAGGATGCTGGAATTGATCCACGTAAAGACATCGATGTCTTTGTGACTTGTGCTGAGGATTACCTGGAAGGTTTCAGTATCTTCGACGAATTCGTTCCAGACCAATTAGGTGCAGTGCTACGCCATCTCTTCACGGTTTCAGGCGACGGATTACTTGGGTTAGCAAATGCTTACATGCTGATAAAAACTGGACATTTTGACACAGTGGTTCTTGAAGCTCACAGCAAGGCTTCAGATTTACTCACATTAATGGACGTTATTTCCTTCGCCTTAGACCCTATACTCAACAGGCCATTAGGGGGTCATCCATACTATGTTGCTGGAATGGAGATGAACCGCTATTTGCATGACAGTTGCACAACTGTGGAGCAGTGCGCTGAAGTTGTGGTTAAAAACAAGAGAAATGCTTGTGGGAATCCTTACGCAGCGTATGGCGCCAACATAACGTTAGACCAGGTTTTATGCTCTGACATGTGCTTTTATCCCTTAAAAAAGCTGGAGATAAGTACACCTGCAGATGGTTGCATAGTTATGGTGTTGGCTTCTGAGAAGATTGCTGGAAAACTCACGGACAAGCCTGTTTGGGTTAGGGGTGTTGGATGGTGCACTGAAACCCCAAATCTAGAAACACGCGACTGGTCTAAAGCGGTAGACACGCGGTTAGCTGCTGAAATGGCGTACAAAACAGCTAAAATCCACAATCCACGGAAGGAGATAGACTTCGCAGAGGTCAACGACCTCTTTGCCTACAAGGAGCTTCAACACCTTGAAGCCTTAAAACTATGCGAGTACGGTGAAGCTGGAAGATTAACAGAGGAAGGAATCACAGAAAGGAACGGTGAATTACCAGTAAACCCCTCCGGAGGCTTACTTGGAATGGGATACGGGCTTGAGGCCTCTGGTACGCAAAAACTTCTGGAAGTAGTTTTGCAGTTGAAAGGCGAAGCAGGCCGGAGACAAATATCCGATGTGAAAGTGGGATTAGCTCATGCTTGGCGTGGAATACCAACAACTACTGGAATTGTGGCAGTTTTGAGCAATATTAAGTGAGGTGAAATGTGATATGTTTGGTAAAAAAAGAGTTGCAATTGTTGGAGCTGGCTTAACCCTGTTCCGAAGACGCCTAAAAGAAACTGGTAAAGAATTGTCTTACGAAGCAGCAAAAATGGCTCTTGACGCCGCTGGAATGGAGCTAAAAGACATGCAAAGCGTGGTGATGGGAACGGCGCCAGATGCTTTTGACGGAGTTCACATGAAAGGCGAGTATTTAGCAGATGGGGCAGGAGCATACCGCAAGCCATACACCAGGGTTTTCGTAGGTGGCGGAACAGGAGTTTTTGCTCCACTTGCAGGTTGGTGGCACATTGCCTCTGGACAATTCGACACGTGCTTAGTTGTCGCCGAAGAGAAAATGTCCTCCTGTTATCCGCATCCGCAATACGCTTTCACAACGATATTCGACCCAATCCTTGAACGACCACTAGGCATGAACCTAGTCTGGATATTCGCCTTAGAAATGAATCGTTACATGCATAAACACGGCATTAAGAAGGAGCAAATAGCCTTAGTTTCTGTCAAAAACAAACGAAACGCCTTGGACCATCCATGTTCCCAATTAGGCGCAAACATAACAGTTGAAGACGTTTTGAACTCTGAAGTCATGGCCTGGCCAGTTCAACGCTTAGATATTAGCCCA
>DAOVMU010000113.1 GCA_030630585.1 Candidatus Bathyarchaeota archaeon
AATATTTGCAGCAAATAGAGTTTCCCGCAACAGAACTCTAGGCAAGCCTGAAAAGGGAGGTGAAAAAGTGACACAAGAGGGAGAATTATACGCCTGCAAAATCTGCGGCAACGTTGTGAAAGTTATCGCATCCGGTAACGGAATTCTTGTCTGCTACGGACAACCCATGCAGCTAGTGGAATAAGAATAGGAAGACTAGAAAGCGCGTGCATGCACAGTTATTAATGCGAGTTTCGCCATTTCTTTTTTTCATTAAGCAGTTACAGTAGACCTCTACGCCGAATCCACTGGAGTGCAATAAATCCTAGCGGAAGTCTGAGCCACACCCATAGAACCCGTGTGAGAATGGTTGCCGCGGCACTAACTGTGGCAGCTTGCGGTCCCAAAAGGGCAATGTAAAGGCTGGTCATAACAGGCTCGATAAACCCTACTTCACCAGGCAACATAGTTGGGATGCTTTGAAGGCTACGACTAAGAGAATACACGATTGTTAGTAGAACAAAGCTAACTGTGTAGCCAAGAGAGGCAAAGACGAAATAGGATACAAGTACGCTGAGGAAATAGCTCGCCAGAGCAAAAAACAGTGGCTGAACTAAGCTTCTCGGATTCTTACCTAAGAAGCGTATTGATTGATGGAAACTCTCCAAAGCGTTTTTTGCCTTGGCTCTTAGGTTTTCAAGGTTTAAGCGACCTCTTGAAATGAAAACGCAAAAACGTATCAACAAATCGATTAACCTGTGGCTCAGTTGCTCTTTTATGCACAAAAGAAATATGAAGATCAGCGGAATTGCGGTGCCAACGGATACTAGCGCCATCAGAATGGAGACGCTTGAGGGAATGGTGTATTGTGAACTTAACAACGAAAGGGAGCAAACAATCAAAACAATCAATGTTACTACCATTGAGATGATTCGTTGCCCCAGAACTGACGCTACAACTTTTCCTGTGTTTTCACCTGACTCTTTTGCCATAAGGTAACTTTTGGAGACATCCTCACCGATTGACTCGGATGGAACAAAGAACTCAACAAATGCTCCAACCCAAGTAATCATCATAGTCTTCATGAAGGAAACCTTAATCGAAAGAGGACGTAGAATGTACTGCCAAGTTAGAGAATATGCCAGCATGTTTAACAGGAGAACAGCAATCGCCAGTGAATAGTAGAAGATGTCGATTTGCTGGATAGTTACGATCATTTCTGGTATGTCAACAAAGAAATGTAGGTAAGCAACGAAAATCACCAGACCTACTAACAGAAGGGGAACAGTTCTTCTGAGAGTCTTACTCTTTCCGGGAAGCCATTCAGTACTCTCTGAAGCGTCGGGTTCAAACACTTAATTCACGGCATTTTTTGGTTTTTAGTCGTTTTTTGCCATATGATCTGACATGTCTGTGTTCTTTCTTTCATCACAGCCTAAGACTGCCATATTTGCTCAAGATGGTTTTTAAAGGTGATTTGGCAAGCAAGGAAAATTCTGTTGTGCAATTCATTAGGCACGGATTACATTTAGGAATTATAGTTTCTTTAACCTTCTTCATCCTCTTGCTTTTCAGCAGATCCGTCATAGAATGTTGAAGTAGAGAACCTATGTAAGTTTCTTTCGTGCGGGGAAGACCTGGACACAAAAACAGTTTTCCTTCATTGTTTACAGCCAAATACAATTTTCCAGCATCACAAAGTTTTGGAACTGTCCCATTGATGTAGTCGGAGATGTGGTTCAGGAAGTAATACGACTGTGATATTTGGCGACAATAATTCGATTTCATTTCTAAAATTTGCTTTACCGAACGGTCAACGGCATCCTTGGGGATTATCCAAGAACTGGAACCAATGACAGGTTGGATGAAAAAGTAGTCGGCTCCAATGTTTCTTACGGTGTCAAAGACTTTGCGTAATTCTTGAAAGTTAAGTTTGTTTAAGACAAAATTTACGCCAATAGCACAAGCACGAGGATTTGTTGCTGCCAGATGCTTGAGACCTTGAATCGCTTTATCATAGGCTCCTTTTTTGCCTCGGACTTCATTATGGGTATCGGATAAACCGTCCAAAGATATTGATATAGACTGAAACAAATTAGCGAGTTTCTGCGCCCTAGATTTTGTTATCAGGGTGCCATTCGTACTTAATGTGACAACTAACCCTTTGTCCACAGCGTATTCTGCTATGTCTTCGAGGTCGTTTCTAAGTAAAGCTTCTCCTCCAGTAATACCTACGGTCATGACATCGGCGTCGGCTAAGTTATCAATAACCATTTTTGCCTCGGTTAAAGTCAGATCTTTGTTCAGCTTATCACGATAAATTGTTTGTCTATCACAGAAGAAACAATTTAGGTTACACTTGTACGTTATATCCCACGCGACAAACATGGGGGAAGGCATTTTCAACTTTATTTTTGAATATAGCCGTAACGTTCGCAACAAGGGCATATTTAGTTTAAGCGGATTTATGTTCACCAACGATTTCTAGCTCCCTACTGCATGGCTTCGTTTTTTGCGCATATATGACAAATTGTTTTTTTCTTTGCGAGTTTTCCATTAGCAACTATTTCTCTTGAAGAGCGATAAGCATCATTATTCCATATTGCAGAAAATCCTTCTTCAAGTGCATTCCCAAATCCCCATTTTTCCCCGTAAACATTACAACAAGGAAAGATGCTTCCATCCCAGTTCATCACAGACCTTGTCCATAAAGATGAACAATCATTGTTAAGCGCTTTTTTCCTTCTCTTCACGATGCTGCCGTATGCTGAATAACGCTCATCATGAGGTAACCACTCTTTCACATTTTCGAATTGAGACTCGGGATCTAGGAAGAATCTCTGACTCATATCACAGAGAAGTTTCGCAAACTCTATGTGATCAACACCGATTTCTTTAGCCAACCTCTTCGCCTTAGGCACCTCTTTTTCAGTGAATCTTGTTACAAAAAACTTCCATTGTAAAAGAGGCTTTCGAATATTCAGTTTTCTTTTTTCCTTTACGATTTTCTTTATGTTGCCAAGTACCTTTACAAAATTGTTTCCTCGTTGATATGTTTCAACAGTTTCCTGACTTGCCCCATCTAACGACACCATTAGTATGTTTAAACCAGACTGCATTAATTCTCTGCAAATCCTATCATCAAAAATGTTCAGATTCGAACTTGTTGTCACTATAATTTTTCGGTCTCTAGCGTATTTAACCATTCTAAAAAAGTCTTTGTTTAGAAAAGGTTCTCCCCAATTGTACAACTCTACTATTAACAGGTAATCACCGAGTTCGTCAATGATTTTTTTGAAATTCTCAAAGGCAAGAAAACCTTTCGGTAAACCTTCTTTTCCTTGACCTGTTGGGCATAGGGAACAGCGTAAAGGGCAAAAGTTTCCAGTTTCAACGGTCAAGTAGTATGGGAATCCCGCAACATAGGATGACTTCAAGAACCTATGTTGAAATTCGACCAGAAAAAAATTGAATAGGGCTTTTTGCTTCATTAAAATGCCAATCAAGTCTTGAGGCTGATCCTTGAGGAACGTAAGAAAGTGGTTGATTTCGTTTCGACCAAGCCTCAATTTCCTTGTACTCATTCTGGTCTAACCCGTTCACTTTGTAGTTTATGTTGTTAATAATCGTTTATCAATATCTTTACCGAGGCTTCCTTCAACATCGTTTCATTCTCCACCTCCAGATAAGTCGAACTTTTCTAGAGAAGATTATTCTGGAGAAAAAAATTAGAGGCGCATCGGATTTAGCTCCAAAAACGCAACTTGCAGCCGGATTCCTGCATAACATATTAGCGCCTGAAGACCACCCAGCACAAACCGACAGCTCTAACCCAAGCCATACACCAAGCTCCGCAACTAACCTAGAGATTCACGTTCACCAAGTGAACTTAGTCTTAGATAATGTGCACGTCATTAGCTGTATTATATTCTGGTTCTGTATCTGTCCATTAGTTCCTGTTTTTTGGCTTTGTTCCATCCGCTCACTGCTTGGTAATAGCCTGTTACTCTGGACCACCATTCTACTTTGTTGGAGCCACAGTAGGGGCACTTCTCAAAAATGGGCGAAGTAACTTTTCCACAGTCGCTGCAGACAGTTAAGTCCTTAGTGTATGCGAAGTAGCCTATGTTGCTTTTAGTGGTGATTCTCTTGGTTAGTTTATAGAGGGCTTCAGGGTCTGGAGAAGCGTCTCCCAGCCACACATGGAACATGTTCCCTCCATTCAAGAGGGGAAAGAACTTCTGCTCAAGATCTAGCCGATCAAACAAACCCATATTAGCCTTCACATCAACGTGAGTTCCGTTGGTGTAATAGACAGGAACATCCTTCTTCCTGTCAGCAAGAAGAAAGTTGGCTTGCTTTATATCTCCCTTAACAAGCTTCTCCGCATTGTCCCGGTAACGGTCTGTTAGAAGGTCAGCTATGGCGAATGTCTGGGCTGTGGATTCAGCTGGTGTCCTAGCTAGGGAGATTTTGTAGCCGCTTCTTTTCTCCAGCACTTTCTTGTATTTCTGCATCTCCAGAATCAGCTTGACCAGAATCTTGACTGCTTCCGGATTTTCGTGCAGTTGATAACCAGTGTGATACTGAGCCATCTCGTTTCCGCCCACAAAACCGATCGTGAAGCTTAGTTGATCAAAGTCCACAGCCTGAGTTCCCTTCTCGCCAGTTCGTGGATCCAAGGGTCGTTGGGTGGCGAAGGGTATCCGATTGTGCTTCAAGGCAAGGTTCATCCATTTCTTCTTTGCTTTGAACACGTCAAGAGCTAAATCCATCAGTCTGCGGCTCTCCTCGAAGAGCTTCTCATCATCTCCATTGGCGTTGTAAGCCATTCTTGGAAGATTCAGACTTGCAACTTGCCAGCTTCCCATGGTGAAATGTTTTCCGTTGTTGAAGTTGAGCTTATCGTAGAAGTCTGGGCTGTCTTCAGGAGTTTCAACAAAACAGTATGCGCAGCACTGGTAACAGGAGACTCCTTTGCCGTAGCCCCTGTAAGCAGGCATCATGTTGTCGAAGTAGGGCATCCCAAACTTGGCTACAACCTTGTGGACGTCAAGCCACAAATCGTCGTATTCAGGCTTGAAAAACTCGGGACTTAAAGAGTTCTCAAGTTTCGGAAAGTTGAATGGTTTTCCCCAGTAATCGCCTTTGCCAGCCACATCGTAAAGGGCTCGGAACATGAGGCGAACTTCATCCTCATAAGTTCCGTAAACGTCCGGTCCAACATGCCCATGCATCACAATAGGAACGTCTCTCCACAGCTCAGGAACCCCAGGCTGCACCTGAATATTACTGAAAACCAGCTGCCCTCCCCTAGCCACATAAGCCTGAGTGTACTCAAAGAACATCATCTGCATAAGCTGCTTAACCCGCTTGTAGCT
>DAOVMU010000120.1 GCA_030630585.1 Candidatus Bathyarchaeota archaeon
ATCCTGGCATTCATGAAATGCTAAAACGTCCAAAACGGTCACTCATTGTTTCCATTACAATGAAAATGGATAACGGTGAAACTGGCGTTTTCACGGGTTGTCGTGTACAGCATAATGATGCAAGAGGCCCATTTAAGGGCGGCATACGCTACCACCCAAATGTTACACTGGACGAAGTCACTGCACTGGCAATGTGGATGACATGGAAATGCGCAGTTGTGGACATTCCCTACGGCGGCGCGAAAGGCGGAGTATGCTGCAACCCAAAAAGAATGGGAAAAGGCGAACTGGAGAGACTCACAAGGCGATACACGAGCCTGCTTTTGGACTTTATAGGACCATATCGTGATGTACCTGCACCAGACGTTTACACAAATGCCCAAACAATGGCATGGATAATGGATACTTACAGTCAATTCAAAGGCTACAGCGTTCCAGAATGTGTCACCGGAAAACCTCTTAGTGTAGGCGGCTCGGAAGGAAGGGCGGAAGCTACTTCCCGAGGAGTTGTGCTTTGTGTAAGGGAATCAGCCAGAAAATTAGGTTTGCAACTCAAAAGAGCGATGGTTGCTGTTCAAGGCTACGGCAACGTAGGCTGGAATGCTGCCAAAATAGCATATGATATGGGCTGCAAAATCGTGGCGGTAAGCGATTCAAGGGGTGGAATCTACTGTCCGGAGAGCTTGAACCCCTATGAGATATATGAGCACAAGTCTAAAACAGGTTCAGTGGTTAACTACGGAACGTGTGAAAACATAACAAATGAGGAGCTACTTGAAACAAAATGTGACATACTTATACCAGCAGCCTTGGAAAACCAGATAACGAAAACTAACGCAGGGAATATTCAGGCGAAGATAATAGTTGAGGGTGCCAACGGACCAACAACACCAGAAGCAGACAAAGTGCTTCATGAAAAAGGAATATTTCTTGCCCCAGACATATTGGCTAACTCGGGAGGAGTAACAGTGAGCTATTTTGAGTGGGTTCAAAATCTAACACGAGAACACTGGACATTAGAAGAGGTAAATCGAAAACTGGAAAATAAAATCGTTAAGGCTTTCAATGATGTTTACAAAGTAGCTAACCAAGAAGAAAGCGACATGCGAACTGCAGCGTTAACCCTTGGCGTAGGAAGAGTAAGTGAAGCAATAAAGACTCTGGGCATATGGCCATAAAGGTAGAACCTATCACACATGCGCTTCACCGTGACACGGCTGAATCAGAGACGTTGCAACCAGCTTCTAACCAATTCTAGGATCACCAGTCTCCCTGGGAAACCGAGTAGTTTGGAATTATCTTGTTGGGATAAAGAGTTGCGAGGAAGCCACCTATCTTGTCCCTTTCGAGAAGAAGAACTTTCAAGTGCCTAGTCGCACACATAATAGCCGCATTTAATCCTGCGGGACCACCACCTACAACAACAACATCAAAATCCTCTTCTTCAGACAAACTTTCACCACGATACTGTTGCTCCTTCCGTAACTAATACATTTGTCATTTTTAAAGCCTGCACGTTGATTAACAAAGACCAAAAAGCAACGGGTCAAAAAACACTAAACCATTTTTGTGCCAAGATTTTGTCTAAACGGTGAAAGCACCATCATAATTCCGAGCTTTGTTGACTATTCAATCTAAGTTTTTAAACTGCAGTTTTTATATCTGCTTTACAATAGTCAGCTTAATCGAGAAGGGGAAGAGAATGCTGAAAACAGCTTCAATGAAGATTAAGAATTTGGATTTCAATTTTGAAAACTCACTTGTAAAGATCCTTGCGAATAGGAACTGTCCAGAAATTGAGCTTGCCGGGTTAAAGGTGGGTCCTTTTGAAGAAGGAAATGAATGTGAAGTTAAATATTGGGTAGCTAGAGAGCTTGTTAAATCTGGAATTGCTCGTTTCCGAGAAGATGAAATGTTAGGCGCTGCTAAGCTTCGTAAAATTCAATGGAAAGAACGAGTTCAAACAGCTAGGCAAATATCTAAACTGCCAGAAGATTTCTATCCGAAACTTCGCAGATACTTAGCAGAATTGAAAGAGGAAGTGGCTAAGAAACCAGAGAAGATGATAGAATACGATAAAGTTACACATTTAACGCAAGATGTCGTAAATTCAAGATTGAAAAAAATTGTCTCGTTTGCCTCAGCTCCGGCTCAAACAGAACAAATTCTAAAAAACTTTACAGGTGAGGAGAGATATCTTTACGATGAGATTTACAAGCTTGTCAGTGAGTGGCGAACACACATACTCAAGAACAAGGATGAAGAAGAATGACGGAAGAGTTAGAAGTCTTAGATCCGCAAGAGCACCTACAAGATTTCTTCAAGAAAGAAAAATACCGCCAAAGGATTTCGCAAATGGGTGTGGTGGGCAAGACATCAATAGTAGTTGATTTTGAAGACCTCAATGCTTTTGATCAAGAGCTCGCCGAAGAGCTTTTGGAAAACCCCGATGAATACTTCGAATATGCCGACAATGCGGCTTATGCACAATTGCGAATAGAAGATCCTGAATACGCTGAGAAAACAGAGGTAGTAACCGTTAGAATTGTGCGATTAATGGAAACTGGACAGTTGCGGAAACTTGGCTCAAAAAACATAGGAAAACTCGTCATGGTTGAAGGCATAGTTGTCCGTTCAACACCAGTTCGCCCAATGGTCATGCAAGCAGTGTTCAGGTGTAAAAGATGCGGGGAAACAACACCTGTAAATCAAACAGGTCCATTTCTCCGAGCACCATTTGTATGTAAAAATCCTAATTGCAGAGCGAAAGGACCGTTTGACTTTGTACAGAAAGAATCAACATTCATAGACTCCCAAGACCTTCGAATTCAGGAAAGACCAGAAGACCTTCCAGCAGGCCAGCTTCCACGCACATTAAACATCAAACTTATTGGAAGCGAAATAGTTGATGAAGCGAGACCAGGTGACAATGTCTCCATAGTTGGAACAGTTCGGGCCGTAGCACCAACACTTCCAACAGTTGGAAAACTCCGCGCATTCATATTGCATGTAGATGCCAACTCAATTGAAGTTCTAGGCAAAGAGCCGGAGACAGTGCTTCCATCTCCAGAAGAAGAAGAGGAAATCACCAAACTTGCCAAAGACCCGTGGATACATCGAAAAATCGTGAATTCAATTGCACCTTCAATCTATGGATACGACCACATAAAAGAGGCCATAATGTATCTTCTTTTTGGCGGTGTGCTGAAAAACCTCCCAGACATAACAATAAGGGGAGAACTAAACGTCCTTCTAATAGGAGACCCCGGAACAGCAAAATCCCAGCTTCTACAATATGTCGCAAAGCTTGCACCCCGTGGATTATACACTTCTGGACGAGGAACAACAGCCGCAGGTTTAACAGCGGCAGTCATACGAGAGACAAGAGGCGGAATGAGCCTTGAAGCCGGAGCCCTTGTACTGGCTGACAAGGGAATAGCATGCATCGATGAAATGGATAAGATGCGCCCTGGAGATAGAGTTGCAATCCACGAAGCCATGGAGCAACATACAGTTTCAATTGCGAAAGGCGGCATTGTTGCTACACTTAACGCAAGAACAGCCATACTAGCAGCTGCAAACCCCGCCTTGGGAAGGTATGAACCCCACCGCACAGTAGCGGAAAACATCTCGTTACCTGTTACAATACTTTCAAGGTTCGACTTGATCTTCATCCTAAGAGACCAGCCAAACAAGGATGCAGACAGCAAAATGTCAGAGCACATCCTCGAACTTCATAGAAAAGGACTAAGCCCCGTGGAACCACCAATACCATCAGATTTGCTGCGAAAATACATAAGCTATGCCAAAGGAATAAAACCAGTGTTAACAAAGGAAGCGCTGCAACGCTTAAAAGATTTTTACATGGCTATGCGTTCAGCAAGCGAAACAGAAGGTTCGCCAGTAGCTATAACTGCCCGCCAGCTGGAAGCGCTTGTACGTACAGCAGAAGCAAGAGCGCGCTCAGCTCTTAGAAAAGAAATCTTAGCACAAGATGCAGAAGCCGCCATCGCTATAATGAGAAGATCTCTTGAGGAAGTTGGAATAGACATATCTTCATCCAAATTTGACATAGATCTTATAATGACTGGAAAACCAAAAAGCCTTAGAGACAGACTTCAAACTGTGCTTTCAACAATAATGGAGATGCAAAAAGAAACGGGATTGGTTGAAAAAGTAGCACTATTGAACGAGCTGGAAACAAAATATAAGATCATAGGAGGCGAAGCAGAACGCCTCATAGGACAACTACTACGTGAAGGAACAATCTACTCGCCAAGAGAAGGTTACTTAAAGAAAACCTAGAATTTCGAATTTGTCCATAGAAAAAAGAGGATAGCACTATTGCGCTGCCTCAACATTGGTTTCCTTGTAATACTGAGCGTTTGATGTGAAAGCAGTTATGCCCACGGTTAGACCTACATCGTTCAAAGCTATACTGTCAGGATTCATTACGTAAATAACAATGGTCCATCCAGATTTCACTGTCAAATCATTAGTGCCTTGCTGAAAGGTTCGGGTAGCCCCCTGAACCGTGATTCCAAAGGTTGTACCAGTAATATTAGTTGGGGTAACCGCTAAGTCGTCTGAAACAGTTACGCTGTCATTTCTCCAGTAATAGACGCTTCCCCAAGGGCATTCTTGTCCTCTCACGGAGATTTTGTCAAGCACAACATCTTTTCCTCCAGTGTTCACAATGACTATTGCCGCCTGTGCCCATGAACCTGTAGTGTTAAACCAAACATGCTGTTTAGATAGATGCAATGCTTCTTCCTGCACCCTTGTTGTAGTTACATTTATGGCGTAAAAT